>CAZIFR010000015.1:0-15095 GCA_964539185.1 uncultured Muribaculaceae bacterium
ATGCTGGAACAATCTAAAGTCATAATTACTAATAAGTAAAAATATTATGAATGACTATACTTTCATTACTGTCAAAGATAAAAGTAATCCTTCTAAAAATATCGATCAATATTTTATTATAATGAAGGAAAAACAAAAGTTTGCAACATTAACCAAATTATTAGATATTGAAAGTCCTAAGTCAGCTATTATTTTTGGTAGAACTAAAAGAAGAGTTGATGAATTAAACGAGGCTCTTAATAAATGTGGATATAACTCTGCTGGACTTCATGGTGACTTATCACAACAACAAAGAAATGAAGTAATGAAGAAATTTAGAGAACACCAAATTAATATTCTAGTAGCAACAGATGTAGCAGCTAGAGGGCTTGACATTAGTGATATATCTCATGTTTATAATTTTGACCTACCACAAGAAGTAGAGTTTTATATCCATCGAATTGGTAGAACAGGAAGAGCTCAAAAGCATGGAATATCTTACTCTTTTATTAAAGATTCAGAACTTGCTCATATTAAAAAAATAGAACATCAAACCAATATTATAATAAAAGAAAAAAACATTCCTAATTCTAGCGAGGTATGGAATGCTAGGAATATCCAAGTAATCGCTAAAATAGAAAAGTATTTAAGTGATATTGATGCAACTAAAACAAAAGAATTTGCTAATGAACTAATAAATAATTTTGGAGAACAAAAGTTAGTTTCAGTTTTAATAGAATTTTTATCAAAAAAAGCTGATATTAATGAAATAACATTAACTGGTGAACCACCAGTTGTAGTTAAAAATAGAGGGTTTTCTGATAGGAAAAATTACAATCGTGATGATAAAACCAAAAATAGAAGAGAATATCCAAGATCAAGAAAAAGACGTAGTAGACAAAAAAGATTTGATTAAAGATAATTTAAACAAGATATACTTAGTAAATAAGTATATTTTTTATAACATCAATATTATTTTTATTATTAAATGTCAAAATCCTTATTATATAGAAAATTAGTAAAAATTGTTCACAATTTTATTAAAATGTGATAGAATTATTGTAGATGTAGATAATTTTGTTTACTTAAGGAGGATAAATATGGGGATAAATTTAAAAAAATGGTTTTCGACTGATGAAAATGATGTTTTTAATGATAGTTTAAACGATCAATATTATGACTTGAAAGCAGCTCAAGCTATTGAAGAAGATGGAAGTACTAAATTAGTTTTATTAGAACCACGAGCTTTTTCTGAAGCACAACAAATAGCTGATCAATTAAAAGGTCGTAATACTGTTGTTGTTAATTTAAAAAGGGTCACTTCTGATCAAGCAAAAAGAATTGTTGATTTCTTAAGTGGAACAATCTATGCTATTGGTGGCGATTTACAAAAAGTTGGGGGCGGAATATTTTTATGTACGCCAAACAATGTTAAAGTAAATGGCAAAATAACTGATGATACTGAAGGAAAAGATATCCACGATAATACAGACATAAATATTGAGTGGTAATTATAAGTTTGAGGTGAAAATATGGAAAAGTTCAGCCGTGTTATAAGAGGTTATGACCCTGAAGAGGTTAACTCTTTTATCGATCAAATCATTGAACAATTTGAATCAATGGTTAATGAAATAAAAGAAAAAGATGAAAAACTAAAATTAAGCGATGAAATACAAAAAGAATATTTAGTTTTAAAAGATAAAATGGAACAATTTAATCGTATGGAAGATACGTTAAAGCGTGCTATTTTAATGGCTGAAAAAACCTCAGAACAAATCAAACTTAATGCTTATCAAGAAAGGGATTTAATTTTAAACGATGCTAAGAAAAATGCTAATCGTATTATTAATGAATCACTTTTAAAAGCAGATAATATTGATAAAGATGCGGATGCAACGAAAAGAAATATCGATATTTTAAAAAGAAAACTAAGATCAATTTTAGAAACACAATTAGATTTAATTGATGATATTGAAAAAATAGAAATATAGCAGATGAAAAAGACGGTATATAATTTAATTTATAGAGAGTTAGTGGATGGTGGAAACTAATAAGAGGATTATATATAAATCACTTTGGATGCTTTTTATGCAAAGTAAAAACGGTAACGCGTTATAGTTAATAAGCAATAAAAAGGTGGTACCGCGGATAAATTTCGCCCTTTAGTACGATCTTTTTTTATATAGGAGGAATATTATGAAATTTAAAGCATTGAAAAAGGAAAAAATAAGTGAAGTAGAAGCTACTTACACTAAATATTGGGAAGAAATTGACATTTTAAAAAAATCAATTGCGACAAAAGAGGGACATGAAAAATTTGTTTTTTATGATGGACCTGCCACGGCCAATGGAATGCCCGGACTACACCATATGCTTGCCAAGTTTTTAAAAGATACTTTTTGTAAATATAAAACAATGCAAGGATATCAAGTTTATCGTAAAGTCGGTTGGGATACTCACGGATTACCAGTTGAGTTGGAAGTTGAAAAAGAGTTAGGTTTTAAATCAAAACAAGATATTGAAAAATATGGAATTGAATCTTTTAATCAAAAATGTAAAGAATCTGTTTGGAAAAATGAAAAAGCTTTTTCAGATTTAACTAAGAAAATGGGGCAGTTTATTGATTTGAAAAACCCTTATGTGACATATGATAATGATTATATTGAAACAGAATGGTGGATCTTAAAAGAAATGTTTAAACAAGATTTAATCTATGAAGGACATAAAATCTTACCATATTGTCCAAGATGTGGGACTGGCCTGGCTAGTCATGAAGTTGCTCAAGGCTATAAAGAAATATCGGTCAATTCGGTTATTGTTCCAATGAAAAAGGTTGATGAAGATGTTTACTTTTTAGTTTGGACAACAACGCCATGGACATTATTAGCTAATGTTGGAATATGTGTTAATCCTAACGAAAAATATGTTAAAGTAGAAAGTATGGGATATAAATTTATTTTAGCTTCTAAATTAGCTAATAAAGTATTAGGAGAAGATTATAAAGTTTTAGATACTTATTTAGGTAAAGATTTAGAATATATGAAATATGAACAGTTATTACCATTTATTGAAATTGACAATGCTTTTATTGTTACTAATGATAATTATGTTACGATGGAGGATGGAACAGGAATTGTTCATATTGCTCCTGCTTTTGGTGAAGATGATTATAATGTATCAAAAAAATATGATTTACCAGTTGTTAATCCAGTTGCAGAAGATGGTAAATATAAAGAAGGTCCGTGGAAAGATATGTTTGTCATGGATGCTGATATTGAAATAATCAAGTGGTTAAAAGCAAATGATAAGTTATTTAAAAAATTAAAAATTGAGCATAATTACCCTCATTGTTGGAGATGTACAACACCACTTTTATATTATTCTAAACCAAGTTGGTATATAAAGACAACTGCTTTTAAAGATAAAATAATTGAACAAAATAACACTATTAATTGGCATCCTGATTATGTTGGGGAAAAAAGGTTTAGTAACTGGTTAGAAAACATGAATGATTGGGCAATTTCCAGAAGTCGTTATTGGGGAACACCACTTCCGCTTTGGGTATGTGATTGTGGCTTTAAAGAGATGATTGGTTCAAGACAAGAGCTAGTTGAAAAATCATTAGAACCAATTGATGAAAATATTGATTTACACCGACCTTTTGTCGATGATATTAAAATAAAATGTCCTGCTTGTGGTAAACATATTAGTAGAGTCAAAGACGTTATAGATTGCTGGTTTGATTCCGGAGCAATGCCATTTGCCCAATATCATTATCCTTTTAAAAATCAAGAAATTTTTGCCCATCAATTTCCAGCTGATTTTATCTGTGAAGGAATTGATCAGACAAGAGGTTGGTTCTATACTTTACTTGTTATTTCAACTTTTGTAAAAGGAGTTGCTCCGTATAAAAATGTTTTAGTAAATGATTTATTATTAGATAAATACGGTAAAAAGATGAGTAAGAGTAAAGGAAATGCTGAAAATCCATTTGAATTAATTCAAGAATATGGAGCAGATACGATAAGGTTTTATTTGCCATATGTATCACCAGTATGGTTACCAACTAAATTTGATATTGAAGGCTTAAAGGAAATATATTCGAAATTTATCAGTACGTTTAAAAACACTTATTCCTTTTTTGAAATGTATGCTAATGCTGATAAAATTGATCCAAGAGAGTTTTATATTGATGTTGATAAACGTCATATAACTGATAAATGGTTACTCTCTAAGTTAAATAAATTAGTAAAAGAGGTAACTAATGCTTATGAAGAATACGATTTAACTAGAGTTGTAAGACCAGTGGTGTCATTTTTAAACGATGATTTATCTAATTGGTATATCAGAAGCAATCGAAGAAGGTTTTGGGCTAGTGAGTTAACAGATGATAAAAAAGCTGTTTATCTAACTACTTATGAAGTTTTATTAACACTATCTAAGATAGTAGCGCCAATAACACCATTTATTACTGAAGAAATATATCAAAATCTAACGGGAGAAGAATCAGTTCATCTAGCTACTTTTCCAGTATTTGATTTGTCGTTAATTAATGAAGATATTGAAAAACAAATGGATTTGGTCAGAGATATTTGTAGTTTAGGTAGATTTGCCAGAGAAGATGTTAAAATTAAAGTAAGACAACCAATTAGTCAATTGATTTTAGCATATGATAATAAGAAAATAATAGGTAATTTAGAAAGCATTATTAAGGAAGAATTAAATGTTAAAGAAATTACATATATTACTGAAATGACTAAATTTATGGACTATAGTGCTAAGCCTAACTTTAAAGAAGTAGGAAAAATATTAGGTTCGAAAATCAAATTATTTCAAGAAGCTTTATCTAAATTAAGTAGTGAAGAGGTTTTAAAGTTAAAAGACTCAGCATTAACAATTAATTTAGATAATGAAAAATTAGAAGTTACACCTAATATGGTTGATATAAATATTAAAGTCAAAGAGGGCTATTGTTCTTCTTCCGATAATAATGTTGTTGTTATTTTAAATACGGAATTAACAGAAGAGTTGATTATCGAAGGAGTTGCTAGGGAATTAATTAGAAAGATTCAAAGTTTAAGAAAAGATAATGATTTAATAATAACTGATCGGATAAATGTCTTTTATTATGGAGATAATATTATCGATAAAACGATCGATATTCATAGTAATTATATTAAAAATGAAACATTAGCTATTAACTTAATCAAAAAGGAAACTAGTAATAAATATGATATTAATGATTTAGAAGTTTCAATTGATATTGAAAAGATTGATTAACATTTAAGAAAGTAGTGAAAAAATGAAACAGTTTTATGACTTGTTTAAAAGTCATGATGAAGACCAAGTAAATAAAGTGATTGATGGACTTTTAGAAAGAAGAAAAGTTTTAATATGTATGCGTTTTGGATTAAATGGTTATCCTAAATGTGGTAAACGACAGATAGCAAAAGCCGTTAATTGTAAACTTAATGAAGTTGATATTAGAACTCTTTATGCAATTAAAGTAATCGCTTTTGCCTTAAATGGAAAAGTTCTTGATAACGAAGAATTATTAAACGAACCAAATAGATATTTAAGATAAAAAAATAGACCGATTCAGGTCTATTTTGGATTAATAATAAAAGTAGTATAATTAGATATATCAATAGTTTGAATGAAATCCATAAAATCATTATAATTAAGCTTTTGCGTTTTATCATAGAAATCTTCAACTTTATGATATCTAACAATATTATTGACAATAATGCTATTTAAAGAAAAAATGTTATCACTTATGTATAGAAGAGAACTTAATAAAGTTTTCTTTTTTCGATTGAATTCTTCTTCTTTAACATCAATATTCTTTATTTCTTTTTGAATTCTTTCTAGTAAAATGTGTGGTTGTTTAGAAGTTCCAAAAATATTAATAACAACATGATTATCAGTATTATCATGATATATATATATATTTCCACTTAAAATTTGTTCTTTAATTAATTGGTTATATAAAATAGAAGTACTACCTAATTTTATATCAAAAAAGGTAATTAAATATGATATTTTTTCAAATAAACTGTTATCATCTATTTTTATTTTATAAGCAATAGCACATTTGTTAATGGCAACATTTAATTTTTTTTCTTCCTGCTTTTTAGCCACTTCATCAGCTTCTTTATATTTTTTTAGGATTATTTTATTTGGTTTAGGAAAATCCTTTTTTTCTTGATTTTCTTTTATAACATCGATAATTTCTTTTGTGTCAACATTTCCTGTAACAACAACAAACATATTAGAGGGATGATAAAAAGTATTGTAACAATTGTATAAATCTTCTTTAGTAATTGAGTTAATGCTTTTAATATCACCAATAATTGGGTATTTCATAGGATGTTGATTAAAACAATTGTAAATAATTGATTCGTATAAAACAGTATCCGGATCATCTTGATACATTTTGATTTCTTGTGTAATAATTCCTTTTTCCTTTTCAACATTTTTATCTGTAAAGTAAGGTGATTGAACATAATCTAATAAAAAATTTAAATTTTCAATCACAAAATTAGGTCCTGAAAACAAATAAGTTGTTTTAATTTGATTAGTATTAGCATTAGCATCACTACCGCGCTCACTAAAAAAAGTAAAAGGATCGGGTCCTTTGTTTTGTTCAAATAATTTATGTTCTAAAAAATGAGCAATTCCTAAAGGTACTTTAATCATCTTTTTTCCTTCAATAGGAATAAATTCAATTTGATTTGAACCATATTTAGTTGAAAAAGTAACATAAACATTATTAACATTATTTTTGGGAATAATATATATTTCTAAACCGTTTTTTAATTTTTCATGATATAAGGTTAAATCGAGATATTTTAAATTAATGGTCTTCATCTTTACCTCCTAATAAATAAACGGTATCAATATAAATTTTCTTACTTAATTTAATTATATCTTCCTTTTTAACTTTGAAAATATTTTTCATTCGTTCTTCAAGAAGGTCAAAATTCAAATATTCATGAGATTCATAAATATTTACTATATTGGCAGGAGAATCTTCAATTTCCTTTAAACTACTAATATAAGTTAATTTAGCAGCTTCTATTTCTTCATCATTAAATTCACCTTTAGTGATTTTTTTGATTTCTTTTTTTATTAAATTTAGGCACTTTGTATAATCTGAAGCATCAATTCCAGCACTAATAATCATAATGTTAGAAACAGGTCTATGAGTACAACTAATACTATAACAAAGACTATGTTTTTCTCTAACATTTTTAAATAATTTGGAATCAGGACTACCACCTAAAATAAAACTATAGATACTTAAAACGTATTTTTGTTCAAAATCAGTTAAGTTATCTAGTTTAAAACCAATATTTAATTTAGATTGTTCTAAAGCAATTGTTTCTTTAACTGTTTTAGCCCGTTTACGAATTTTTTTATGTTTGATAAAATGAGTGGTACCTTTTTTCTTAATTGTGTTTATTGTAAAAAATTGCTCGATTTGTTTTTTAAAATTTTGATTATCGACATCACCAATAATAAAGATATCGATTAAATCACTTTTCAACATTTTTAAATAGTAGTTGTATAAACTAGTATTTGTTATATTATCTAAATCGTCTTTATAACCAACTGAGTTATAGGCTAAAGAATCATCCATTTCTTCTAATAATCTAATTAAACTATATTTTCTAGGGTTTTCTTTTAACTTCTCAATCTCATCACTAACAGCACTTTTCGACAGCTCAAAAAAATTAAAGCCATTATTTTTTATATCTGGATGAAATAATAAATCTAAAATAAATTTTAAAGATTTTTTATTCATTTCTGTCTCGGTATATTTTTCATTCAAAAAAAACGATGAGAAAGAAGAAATGATATAATGACCAGATATATTTATAGCTCCACCAATACTAAGATTGTATAGGTTTTCACACTCTATTTCTAATGACCTCTTATTAGGATAATTAAAAGAGGACTCTAATAATACTTTGCTAAGTAAATTACGATAAGTGATATCATTTCTATTCATTTTATTTTTAAAATTAATTTTAACCATTATTGTTTTAAATTTACTAGTATTAATAATATGTAAATTATAAGCAGCATTAGAATGCTTTTGGTATTTCATAAAATCACCTTTTCTATATTATGTGCGTAATTATTACTATTATAACACGGATAAAAACATTTTAAAATAGCTTGAGATATTTGATATGCGTTATGTGTTTTTATTAAAACGTCCTAAAATAGATAAATTTTTAAAAGACAATATTTTAATATATTGTTATTAATAAAAAAAGTATGATTGATCACACTAGTTTATTTATTATTATTTAAGTTAAAACTTTTTCTCTTTCCACCATTTTCAAGAGGTTGAATTTCTTCGAAATTTAAATCATTAATTTGTTTAGTGCTTAATAGTTCTCGATCCCCCGCTGATTGATATTTTTTAATATTTAATATTATATTTTTTAAGTCAGTTAAAGTGAATTGATCCATACTATTTGCGTCAATGATCTCTTCCGTATTGTCAGGTGTTTTATCAACTATTCTTTCAATTACTTCATCTGTTAACTTATTTAGTTTCTTTAATTCCCTTTTTTGATTGGTAAAATTTTTTAGGGATTTACCTTCCTTCACTGCAAGAATTGCACAAGTAACTGCAAAAGGAATAAGCATTAGCGATGCAAGGACCAACATTCCGCCAATTGCTAGATAGCTAATAATAGCAATCCATTTTTCTAAAATTCCCTGATCTAGTTTAGAAAAATTAATTTCATCATTTTTATTTTTTTCTTGATTATGAAAAAGAAATTGAAGGTTCTTTTTCCTTGGTGATATTTTATTTTCTATATGTTTTGTATAAGGAATACATATAACTCCACTCCAAAAATCCTTTTCTTCTTTTTCCCCCATTGAGTAATTAATTATAATTTTATTATTCTCAATTGTATAATTTTTAATAACCAAACCTTTATCTTTAAAAACAGAATGGTCTTTCATATAACAATCTCCTTTCAAATTTACAACAATTATATTACACATTCCAATATGTATTGTCAAGTTGTTTATGTTAGTTTGTAAGGATTAAATAATTGTTTTGCACTATTTGTATTAGGACATCCATAGTTAATCATATATTAAGTTAGGATGTGATTTTATGATTTTTAAAATAATTAAGAAGATTTTTAAAAATTTTTATCTTTTAATTGCAGCTTATTCTAACAATGTTTTTCCTGAACCTTTAGGTAAAGAAGAAGAAAATGAATTAATTAATAAAATGAAACTAGGCGATATTGATGCACGAAATAAGCTAATTGAGCATAATTTAAGATTAGTAGCACATATTGTCAAAAAATATGATTATAAAAAGGAAGAAGTAGATGATTTAATTAGTATTGGAACTATCGGACTGATTAAAGGAATTGATAGCTTTTCTTATAAACATGGAACTAGACTTACTACGTATGCAGCTAAATGTATTGAAAATGAAATATTAATGCATTATAGAAGCGATAAGAAAAATAATAAAAATATTAGTTTAAATGAAAGCATTGGATTTGATAAGGATGGAAATGAGATAACCTTTCTGGACATTCTAAAAACATCTAAACCTGATTTTATTCTTGATATTTATAAAAAAGATAATATTAAGTTACTAAAACAATATTTTAATGTATTAAATGAAAGAGAAAAACAAATATTAATTAAAAGATATGGGTTAAATAATACAAAAGAAGTTACGCAAAAAGAAATAGCTTTAGAATTAGGTATTTCTCGAAGTTATGTTTCAAGGATTGAAAAACGAGCTTTAACAAAGATATTAAAGGAATTTAGAACTAGAAATAAAAATATATAAAATAAGATTTTGCTCAATTTGACAAGTTTTCAAAAAGATGCTACAATATATCTCGTTCAAGGAGGATGTTATGGCACAAATTATGTTGATAATTATATCAATTTTATTGATTGCTATTGTACTATTACAAGCAGGTAAAGCGGAAAGTGCATCAAATGTAATTACTGGGGGAAGTGATGCTTTATTTGCTAACCGTAAAGAACGTGGTGGAGAATTATTCATTACGCGCCTTACGATGATATTAGGAGCATTATTTTTTATAATTTGCTTAATAATAGGATTTTAATCCTATTTTTTGTGATATAATATAGTTGTATGGTGATTATATGAAGAAAAAAATTTTATTATTATTAGTATTTATTGGAGCATTTTTATTATTTAATGAACCTGTAATAGCTGCTGTAGGTGTGGTTAAATGTGGTACTATCGATAATATTCCTAAAGTTATTCCTAGACTTAGTAGGTTTCTTTTTCAATTAATAAAATATATTGTTCCAGCTATTATTATCTTATTTGGATCAATTGAGTTTTTTAAAAGTTCAATCGGTTCAGATAAAGAAATGTTACCTAAAGCTGTCAAACAATTCAGTACCAAGCTAATTGCAGGAGCAGTTGTGTTTGTAATTTTGTTTTTATTTCAAACAGTAATATCCATAGTATCTAACGATACAAATGTAACTGAATGTATTTCTTGCTTTTTAGTAAAAGAAGAAAGTTGTACTAACAGCAGTATTAATCAACCTAGTGAACCAGGTGTTAGTGGTAACCCAAGATAGTTTTGTGGCAGGAAAACAAGAATCACAATGCTGGTTGCATCACTAATGCTAGCATGTAGGTAATAATAATTAGTATCGTTGTATAATTATTAGACTGAAAAGTAACAATTGAGAATATAATTTTAGAATTGAAATTAAATTCCCTGATTAAATATCCCTTTTAATAAAATATAGTAGGTGATAGTTATGACAATATCCGAAGTTAAAAATTTTTATAAATTTGATAGAAAAGAATACTTAGTAAAAAACAATAGAGTATTTTTAGAATGGTATTCAAAGCAGATTAAAAAAGGATATATTAGTCACTTAGATATTAATGAAATGCAATTATTAATTAATAAAATAGTTAATTGGTATACATTAAAAATATTATCTAATAATTTAAATAATCATGTGAACTTTACAAGTGCTGAAAAGCCTGTTAATAAAACCTTATTGCAACAATTAGATTTAAAATTAAACCCTAATGAAATAAAAACATTAGATTGTCGGTATCGAAATAATTTGAAAGACAATTCATTAGATATAAAAATTAAACAATTTGATTCAAAGTCTTGGGAACTAAAAGAACATGTTATTGAAATATCTAATAATGGAAAGATTAAGGGAATTATTGGTAGTGAATTAGAAACCTATTTAGATAAATTTTCTAAAAACTTAACAATAAGAGAATTATTACAAATTTTTCAAGATGAAAACACGAACTTTGATTATTCACAATTAGTTGAATGTATTAAAAGAAATGATATTGATCTTAATTTAAGGTTTTATTTATTTAATATGGTTTCACTCAACTTATTATATTCTAAACGTGATACTTTAAAAAACGAATTATATAAAGCAAAAGTATTTATATCAAATATTAATAAAGATTATAATATAAATTTATCAAGTGAATATTTGGACAAAATTATTTCGTTAGATTACTCTAATGAAATGATAAAAACACAAGTAAGACAATTAACTAATGATCATATATTTAATAATAGTTTAGATAATCAGGAAGATATAATACAAAAAACAATGATTTTAAAAGCCAATCAGCAATGATTGGTTTTTATATTGATCTTTATTATAAACTAATTACATAGATTTTCATTTGTTATTTTACATTATTTTTATGATAATTGTTTGGCCTATATGTTGCCAAAACAATGATGACTCATATACTATAATGTATATTTAAGTAAATTAATAGAAAGGTGGTATTACAATGGAAACTTATACAATTATGCCAGGAGATACAATGTGGCATATAGCTACCAAATATGGAATTGGGGTAAATGAATTATTAACTGCTAATCCTCAAATTACCAACCCAAATCTTATTTTCCCCGGTCAAACAATTAATATTCCTAGCACTAGTGCATTAATGTATACAATTATGCCAGGTGATACAATGTGGCATATAGCTACCAAATATGGAATTGGGGTAAATGAATTATTAGTTGCTAATCCTCAAATTACCAAACCCAATCTTATTTTTCCAGGTCAAACAATTAATATTCCTGAGGTTACAAGTGTTCCTGATACTTCTGATGATATAAGAGCATTAGAAAGCGAAGTAGTGCGTTTAGTCAATATTGAACGTGCCAGAGCAAATAGGCCAGCACTTGTTGAAAGCAATGAAATAAGTAATGTAGCTAGAGTTAAATCCGAAGATTTTATAAACAATAATTATTTTGCCCATAATTCTCCTACTTATGGAACTCCATTTGATATGCTTAGATCATTTGGAATTTCATTTACTGGTGCTGCTGAGAACATTGCCAGTGGACAGAGAACAGCTGAAGAAGCTATGAATTCATGGATGAATTCAACAGAACATAGAGAAAACATCTTAAATCCTACATATAATCAAATTGGTGTCGGTGTTGCAAGAGATAACGATGGAAATTTATTTTGGACACAAATGTTAATAAGGAGTTAATAATAGAAATCTATTTAAAACTCTTTTTTTGTTCAACTAACTATCATAATTGTATTATTGTTTTTAAAGTTTATTTTTACCTTATAATTTTTTGTATTATGAAAAGCAAATTTTACAAATAAAAACTCCCATAAACACTGGGTTTATAGGAGTTAAAAAGTATCATTTAGTGCATTTATAGAGGCTGTCTAGAAAAACAATCTAACAAGATTTTCTTTTCTTTCCTGATTTGCTATTAACTTTATTTTGGGGTGGTTTAAGCAAGTCCCACCATTCATAAATAACAGTTTAGTATAATCTTAAAAAAGTATATTTTTGGACATTATTTATACATCTATAATCACTATTGCTTTATATTTGATTTATAAATAATTTAAATAACTTATTTTCCTTTTCTAGTCAATATTTTTGCTGATGCTATTCTTTGATCCATAGTAAGATTAGCATCAGATAGTATTTCAGATAGTTCTAATTTTTGCTCATTAGTTACAGGAATAGACGCTGTAACTGCTTGTTCATTAGCATTGAGATATTCAGCTATAGGTCTAATATCAGCTCCATCTTTAATTGGCCTTAGTGATCTAGTAAATGGTCCCTTATCCATGGCAACTAACATTATAATATCTATGTCATAATTAATTTGTCTTAAATAATCCGCCAATTCATTACGATATTCATAATTAATAAAAGCAATTCCAACCGTCTGATCTAGAATTTTTGTTGTTATGTTAGATAAAGATTGTTACTCCTTATTATCTATATAATGTTTATTTTTGATATTTTGAATTTGGAACATATATTAACTTTTTAGGAATATCTTTATCTGCTTGACCAATGATGTCAACCCTCTCTTTGTATAACACATCAAAAATATGATTATAATCTTCACTGGTTAATTCTTCTATATTATTATTTTGTTTATATATGCAAATACTTATTAACATTTTTGCTATAAATGTGTCTGAAATATGAGGTATAAAATCTAATACATCTTTAATGCCGTTATAACCATATCGTCCTCTTTGACCAACACGATTGATTAATCGATATTCAAATATATTTTTTAATTTACTAAAACCGTAGTAACTATAATAATTTTCCTCATAATTGAAGTAATTTATTTTTTGTGGTATATCACTATTGCTGCCGGTTAAACATTCAATATCAATGTTTGGTAAATTGTAGCCATTTTCCAGTTCAATAGATGTTAAATCTTTTCCCCTAGCAGTTAAAAATATTGATGTATAAACTTTATCTTCATTTATATATTTTCCATCATATTCTCTAAATGGTGCTAAGGTTTTATCATTACCTATAATAAAATATATATGAGGTCTTACCGACCAACTTTGGCCACCATAAACAGGAGAAGCGTGATGTTCATTTGCTCCAATAGTTAAAATATCATATTCAGACCCTCTTTGAAATTGATAAAAATGTTTTACTATTTCTGCTAATTCCTTAACATTTAAATCACCAACTTCATATAAAGGAAATTCCTTAGATATTCTTCGTACATATAATTTTAATGATTCTGCACTTGGAAACCTATCATATAAAACAAACTCTGTATTTTTTTTATTCTTAAAGAAATCTTGATAATATTGAGCTATCTCCAGATTTTTTTTATCTATGCTTTCTTCAGTGATAGCCATTAACTGTTCTGCTTCTAATTTTTGTTGTTCTAATTTCTTTAATTGTTGTTTAATTCTTAAATATTTATCCATAAACCCTCCTTGAATACACAATCTATTTTATCATTTATATCAAAAAAAGTCTATACTTTGTTTAAGGATTTGTTGTTCAAGGATTTAGTGTATATTTGGCATTTTTGAGATTTTTTTGTAATAATCTTGCAATATTTTTTGCAAATTTCTTGCAGGTACACAGAACACCTTATCAAACAAAAACTCCCACAAACACTAGGTTTAAAGGAGTTATAAAAATTTCATATGGTGTCCCCTGGGGGATTCGAACCCACGACCCACTGATTAAGAGTCAGTTGCTCTACCAACTGAGCTAAGGAGACAAAATCTATAATAGTATAACATAATTTTTGGTTTTAATTGATAAAAAATTAGTTTATTTAATATTTACTTTACATTTTCTTTTAAATATCAAAAATATTATAGCATAAAATTAAATATAATGGTATTTTATATATAAAATTTAACAAATTTTAAGCCATATTATGTTATAATACATTTAGGGTGCAATTATGAAAAATATATATAATTATACTTTAAATGAATTAGAACAATATTTTATATCTAAAGGTGAAAAAGGTTTTAAAGCTATTCAACTTTTCGATTGGTTATATAAAAAAAGAATTAATACTTTTGATGATATGTCTAATCTTAAAAAGAATTTAATTGAAACTTTAAAAATAGATTATAAAATATCCAGTTTAAAAATCATAACTAAGGAAACAGGCAAAGATGTTTACAAATATCTTTTTGAATTAGAAGACAAAAGTAAAATTGAAGCTGTTTTAATGCTTCATGATTATGGGAATAGTTTATGTGTTTCTAGTGAAGTAGGATGTAATATGAGTTGCGCTTTTTGT
>CAZIFR010000016.1:0-14806 GCA_964539185.1 uncultured Muribaculaceae bacterium
GCATACATTTTAACTAATCCAGCATTATCTTTTAAACTCATTAAATAAGTTGGTTTCCCTTTTAAATTTATTAATAATGGGAAGGTTGTCGTATAATTCATCTGTTGAACCTGTCCCTTAGCTGATTCCATTGCTGAATATTCTTCAGCTCCTGCTACATTATAAAATTTAGTTTCTTTTGTTCTTAAATTTACTAAAACAAAACCAATATTAGATTCATCACTAACTACTGACGTAATCCCTGTATATAGATAAATATCATCATCCATAGCTAGATAATTATATCCGTCTGTTGCCATAACAACATTTTTTTGCCCAAAAAGGGAATTAAAATAACCATTTTTATATTTTCCCCAATCATCTAATTGTTCAATAATTAAATCAGACGGATAAACATGATCAACCCAACTTGGAACACTTGCAACATCATATTTTTTTGAATCTCCCGTAATTGGATCAAGAATGACAACGCCACTTATTTCCTTTTTTAATCCAATCCCAGAATACTTAATAGTTTGAGCTATCCAATATGGATTTCCCTCCTCATCAACTTCAAATACTGTTTCCCCAAAAATAGTCATTGGATATTTTATTCTTAAATAACGATTCAAATCTTCAAAAAACAAGGCTGATGGCATATATCTCATACCTTTATCTAACTTAACTAAAGAAGCTGATCCATCAACAGAATTAACCGATATGTATCCACTAACCCCTTGGTTTCGATTAGTAAAATATTTAATGGTATCATTGTATTCTAACGGTGTTACTCGAACAATCTGACCATTAAAATTAATTTGGGTATATAAAGAAGATACATAAAATTGAGAAACTAAATCGGTCATCTGACCCATGACCCGGTCTCCTAATTTGGAACTTGAGTCTTTATCTAATAATGCTAACTTGGCAAAATCAACTTCATCCACATCTGCTTTAAAATCACTTTCCACAACACTAATCCTTTGATAATATGACTTCGCATTAAATAAAGGCATATTAAATAAATTAATAATAAAGATAACTGCTAATATTCCTAAAAGCGTAAAAACACCCATTAAAACATTTTTATTTTGTTTATGTTGGCTAATAATTATACTTCTAAGCGAAACAACATTGGTTATCGCTAAAATAGCATAAAAACTAAAAACTAAAATTAGAAATGCCCAAAAGCCTGGTGAAGTTACATTTATTGGTGGTAATATAAAATAATACATAATCAATGTAAATATAAACGTATATAATATCTTTCTTGTTTTTTTCATAAATTCCTACCTTTCAATTACATTATATACTTATTGTATCATATATTTTAGAAGTTTTATTTTTATTTTTTCAAAAAAAAATTAAGCTAACTTAATTCGCCTAATTTTGTTTGCATATCAGTTAATTTTTCCATTATTTTTTGTTGCTCTGCTTTTTCTAAACTATACCAACCATTTTTAAACATTAAATTATATAAATCTCTTTGAGCCATTTTAACATCCTTAAAAATTAGAAACAAGTCGTCATATAATTTTTCATTACTGGCTTCATTTAAAGCAATGCTAAAATTAACACTCATATTTTTTTCTATTTCTAAAATTTGATTAATATAATCTCTATCATTCATTTCAATAGAGCTTGGCACTTCAGTTTTTGGATTTTCAACTTTATTATTCATTGCATTCCTCCAAAATCTTAACTAGTTTATTACAAATTCCACAATGCATTTTATAAATCTTTTTAAATAACGTTTTTATTTCTTGATCCATCAATTCCGTTTCAAAATGATGAATGGTTTTAGCAGCAACAAAATTCCACTCAAACATATCACTTATATATGATAAATCTTTTGTTGAAATCATTGCAGGGGGCTGATTCATAACATTCTCCTTTCATATTTATGATGTTATAAATCATTTTTTTTATACAAGTTTGACCCACTTTTATTAATTCATTTTTTATGAACATTATTAATGTTTTTTATCCTTTGCTGTCCATAATGACAATTTTATAAATACTTATATGGATTTTTTCAATAAAGTTTTGTTTTTATCATCCTTTTCATCTATTTGAATCATCCTACAAGAACATATATTATCTAATCTCTTAATATTATAAAGTGGTTGGGTATAACTCCTAGACCCTACAACTGACACAACTTTTACTACTAAATCATTAGCTTTTTTAAAGGATACATCTAACAATTCATTATTTATATTAAAATCATTTAATATATAATCATTTATTACTGATGCAAAAAACATATCCCCAGCACCATTTGGATCAATTTCATTACTTACAATATGCAGTTCTTTATGATAAATATTATTATTATAGATAAAGTCTGCCCCCTTTTTACCTCTAGTTATTATTAACAACCTTGCATTTAATAATTGAAATAAATCTAACGAATGAGCTAAATTTAGACGTTCAAGCAAATACTTTTCAACTCTTTCATTCATGTTTATAATTTCATAAGGATAATTGAACCATTGTACTATTTCTTCATTTAAAACAGATTCAAAAAATTGATAATAACCTAAATCAATCATAACTTTATTGTTAAGTCTACTTATAATTTTGATTAATTCTTCACTTAATTCATCAAGCACAATTATATCATCTGCTTTTAAATAATTGGTTATAGCATTTATCTTTATCTCACTTGAATCATACCAATTTTTTGTATTACATAAAGGACATCTTTTTTTAGTAATTTGGTCATTACTAGTAATATTGATATGAAATTGTCTTGTATCAATTCTTTTTCTATCTACAGCACTAATATCTACACCCATTTGTTTTAAAGAATCCAAACAAACATCACCAAGTAAGTCATTACCACAAGCTCCAAGCATAGATGTATTATTGCCTAAATATGACAAGTTGAATATAATATTACTTGTCGTTTTGCCTCCATTGACCCCTATTAAAACATTATCTTTATAATAGTAATCTATTACTAAATCCCCAATTCCAACAATTCTTAACATATTACATTTCCCCCTTAAAATAATATAATCTTTTTACAGCTGGGGCATAATCAACATCCGATAAATCTTTCCTTTGAAATTCTGCAATAGCTTTAGTTAAATACATACTTTGAACCAACAAATTAAAATTATCAATAATATTATCACCACAATTACTTTCTAACAAGATAATATTATCATACAAATTAGCTACTTCTTGCAATAGTAGTTTATCTAGTTCAGTATTACTAGCTTTCAAATAAACTAAAGTATGCCTTTTATGGTGATATGATAGCGTTGTCCTTCCGTGACAATAATCGTATTTGTTGTGCAACACCACCATTCCTAAACCCGCCTCAACTAAAGTTGATTCTAAATACTTTGCTGCTACACTTGTGTCATAACCTGATATAATTTCAAAATTATTATTATCTACTAAAGAAAATGAATAATTATCATTAAGTATATTATCAAATAAAGTCTCAACCCCAACCCCCTCTAAATAATAGTTTAACAATATTGAAATAGGTATTAATGTTGCAGCAAGTGAAATAAAACTCTTTTCTTTATCTATCGAAGATAAATATGTAATCACATCAACATCTGATAATTGGTCTTTGCTATTAGTGAACAGCCTTTTAATTAATCCTGATTTTAAAGCAGACTCAACCCCAAAATTCTTGCCACTGTAACTACAAATAAATAGCTCGTTAAAAAATCTTGTGTTCACATCATATAATAAATCTCTTGGTTCTCTCGTTATCGTGATACAATTATTCTTTTTAGAAAATACTTTACTAGCATATTCACTTACTACACCAGATCCACCTGAACCAACACATATTATACTTTTTGATATACTCCTTAATTGATTACTTATTTTTTTTAAATCTGATACATTATTTGCATCGATAACTCTATCATATAACAATTTAAAATTATCTTTCATATCTTTCTTCATAAAAAAACCTCCATAAGCTCATTATAGTGCTTAAAGAGGTAATATATGGTCTATATAGTTATTTTCTAATTGTGTCTATTTTATTAATTAATTTTTTTACATATTCAGCCGATACTATCCCATTATCTTGATGGTTATTTTTTATATAACTACCAACTATCGCAGCGTCTGCAATGGATAGACTTTCAATACAATTATCAAGAGTTAAACCCGCACCAATAATTAAAGGATACTTATTCATGATATGTTTAAACTTCTTAACCTTATCAATTGGGGTTTCAAGTCCTGTTCCTGCACCTGTAACTACTATTCCATCACATCTTCGCATCCCAAGTTGTAAATCTTCTTCGAGTAATCTTCCTGATAAATAAAGCTGATACTTAAACCTAACCCCACCAATAACAAGGATTCCCGTTTTATTTCTTAAACTATTTAGTTCCTTAGCATACCTTGTATCCTGAGCAACTGGTAGATGCCCACATACTGAATCAATTTGAACAAACTTCGCTTTAAATGTTTCTGCCAAAGCGAAAGCCGTTTTATAATCTCTTAAGTAGTTCACACCATAAATAATATCATTTTTAAATTGATATAAGTATTCTAGTGTTTGTTTTACATCTGCTAAATCTCCAAAATAATCTTCTACTATGACACCACTAATACCATTATTTAAATATGTATCAATCTCATATTTTGTTAAATTTAAAGCTTCACCATAAGTTGCCCGTCTACCCAAATGTAGCATACCAATAATTGGTTTTCCTTTTTCAAATAAATTTAAAAATTTATCCATTTAAATTACCTCCAACAATAATATAACTTATAAAGAGGCAATATAACGTCTCATTCAAAAGATTCTTCTAATAAATGCAAATCTCTTATTCTATTTAACTCAAAATGCCTTAAATCCTGTTTTTTTTCACAAAAAGCAGCACAAGCCCAACTATTTTGAAATAGAAACATATCATAAGGTCGAATTATTCTTTCATTTTCACCCTTGTTATATGAGTAATATAATATTTTGACCTTTCTTTGCTCTTTAATAGCTCTAGTTAAAATATTATATTTATGTAAGGTTTCATCTTTTAACTCAATAGATTCGTGTTTACTTCCTTGATATACACCCCTTATTTTATCCATTAAAATAGTAATTTCTTTTTTAGTATTTAAATCTTTCGTTTCATCAATTAATTTTTTCATTAAATCGACATCATCTTTATTAAACTTTCTGTTTGGTATTCTTATACTTTGGTTCAGTACATAACCACCATAAGGACCTCTGATGGTATCAATATATATCCCTGCTTTTTCTAGATCTTCTTTATATATTCTAATCATTCGATGGGTGACTTCTAACTCTTTTGATAGTTCTTCAATACTGTATTTTCTTCCATTTGAAAGCATTGCTATCATAGTAAATACATTAGACACCTTACTCATAAATATCCCTCCTGATAAAGTTATTATATCATTTTTCGCCCTTTTTATAAATATTAATATCCCGTTTTTTATTAAAAAAACAATGCTTTTTATGGCTAATTTTATAGTAATGTTTCATAATAACATTAGAAAGAGGAATTGTATGAACAAAATAAAAGAAATATGGTTAGCTGGAGGATGTTTTTGGGGAATGGAAGAATATTTTTTAAGATTAAATGGTGTCATTAAAACCGATGTTGGATATGCTAATGGTAAAACTAACAAAACAAAATATTTATTAATTAGTTTAACAGATCACGCTGAGACTGTACACATTGTTTATGATAATAATGTAGTAACTCTAGATGAAATTTTAACTCATTATTTTAAAATAATTGATCCCACTTCTAAAAATAAACAAGGAAACGATATTGGCAGACAATATCGAACAGGAATATATTATCAAGATAAGGAAGATTTAGAAATTATTAAAAATCATATAAAAAAAGAACAAAATAATTATAACAAACCAATTGTTGTGGATATAGAAGAACTCGGTAATTATATTGAAGCTGAAGAATATCATCAACAATATTTAAGAAAAAACCCAAAGGGTTATTGTCATATATCATTACCTGATAACAATAATTCTTATTTAAAAGAAAAATTAACTGAAATTCAATATCATGTAACACAAGAAAATGGTACTGAAAAACCTTTTGATAATGAATACTGGGATAATCATCGTAAAGGAATTTATGTCGATATTATATCTCGTGAACCATTATTTTCTTCTTCAGATAAATTTGATTCTGCTTGTGGATGGCCAAGTTTTTCTAAACCGTTAAAAGAACAAAAAATTATTACAAAAAAAGATTCTCGTTTTAGAATGAACAGAATAGAAGTGCGTAGTAAAACAACGAACAGTCATTTAGGGCATGTTTTTAATGATGGACCACACGAACAAGGAGGATTAAGATATTGTATTAACAGTGCTTCTTTAAAATTTATACCTATTGAAGAAATGAAAAAAGAAGGATATGAATCATATATTAAATTTGTAAAATAACCCTTCTAATTATATTACTTATATTCAAGTTTTATAGACCAATTTACTTTATAAACATATAATAAATTGTAATTTAAAAGGAGGTCGCTTTTTTGGAGGATATGTTAGAAAAAAGAAATTATATTGATGAAGACTTCGATAATTTAGTTGATTATGTAAAAAAAAGAAATTATCAAGAAATATTTAGTGATATAAAACACAATTTTGAATATTATAAAGCAACTAATAATATTTTATTTAATAATGTTTGCGATTTTTATAATAAACATATGTTATGGGGAAGTATTAATCTCGACAAAAATGATTTTAATCTAATTGAAAATAACACTAATTCTTTAATTAATCATATAGACGATTATAAATGGTTTTATGACAATTTAAATGATTACCGTTCAAAAAAAATACTGTGTTCTATTTTATATTATTGGATTACGTTAAATGATAAAAAAGTTCAAATTTTAAAAGATGATTTCTACAGTCAATACTTTGATTTAGACTTAATAAAATGTGATAAATATGAAGTTTTTGTCGATATTGGTTCTTATACTGGCGATACAATATGGGAATACATAAAAAATTATAGTGCAACTAATTATAAAAAAATATATTGCTATGAAATAGTTCCTACTAATATAAAATATTTAAAAGAAAATATTAAGCGTTTAAATTTAAAAAATGTTATTATTAAAGAAAAAGGTGTTAGCAATCAAAATATTAAGATGTACATAAATGATGATGAAGTTTCATCCATCATTAAATTAGATGAAAAAGGAGCAATTGAAATTGAAACTGTTAAAATAGATAAAGATATCAAAGGTCCAATTACTTTTATAAAAATGGATATTGAAGGTGATGAGTTAAAAGCTTTAGAAGGCATGAAAAATAAAATTAGAAAATATAAACCTAAATTAGCAATATGTGTTTATCATAATAATGATCATTTATGGAAAATTCCTAAATTGATTTATGAATTAAATCCCCATTATAAATTTTATCTAAGATACTATGGTGGCCCAATATTACCTACCGAATATGTATTATATGCCATATAAAAAGTCCTTTTCAAATACTAATTTAACAAATCATGATGACGGGTGTAACCCTTGGATAATTCATATCCTAGCCCCTTGACCAAAAGAGGCAAACACGATGCTTTTCCAATTCCTTCCTTCTTTTTTTAGATATTAAAGACATCGCTGTAAATATATAATCAGCTCCTGTTAAAGTTATACTTATATAACCTTTTTTCATGACAAGGATATTAACTTTTATATATGGTAAATTATTATAATAAATAAAATTATTATATGCATTTGTCTCCTAATTGTTCCACATTTTGATATAAAAACTATAATAATTAGGTTTGCATAATGTTTCAAAAGTTTAATAGAGAATATCTTAAAATGAAAGGAGAAAATAACTATGTTTTATGAAACTTGTTATTGCAACAGGAATAATAACAATTGTTGTGACATTAGAGAAACTTTAGAAAAAATTGAAAGGCTACAAAGAGAAGCCGTTAGTAATGAATTACAAGATGGATGTTGTAGAGATGTTCTTGGTGAAAACGATATATGTGATTCGTTTAATACAAGACCAGTAACATTTTATACTGCCGAAAATCGTGAACTTCAATTCCCGGTTAAAAGAAACGACAGCGGATGTGAAGGAGGACAAAAATCTTGTGTGTTTCGTGTAGAATGCGTTAGTAATGACTCTTGTCAATGTCGTATCCTTATAGAAGGAAAAAGTCAATGTGGGAAATTTCACTATCGGGCTACTGACTCATTTGTCACTATAAGATTGTCTGACATTGCATCATGCAGATGTTTACCTGACACCTTCGTTGATTTATGTATTAGATAAAATTTATGTCCAAATTACCAATATGATATAAAAAATAGCCAACAACATTATAGAAATCCTTCCTATTCTTTGTGGAAGGATTTTTATAATCTTGCTTTTTTATATCTACATAAGACATCATTATCTCTTATCATTCTTTTTTAGCCTTATGGTAGACTTTTTTTATATATTAATATAAATATAATTATTCTAATTAGCTTTTATCAACATATTTTTCTATAAAAGATATTAGTGATGTACAAATCTTTTGGCATTCTTCTAAGTTATCTTCATCTCTAAATTTCTTATTTATTTCTATTTGGATAACATCAATATTGGTATTTTCAAAAATTGTTCTTGTAATCCCTCCTCCTTTAAAGGGATGATTATGTTCAATTATCTGAACACCATTTTCTTTAAATTTGTTTTCTAAACTCTTAATAATTGTTAAATCCGAAGATAATCCGTCCAAATAACCTAATTCAACATCAAAGCATCGATTAATACTTGCGCCATGTACATCAAAAACTAATTTTATTTCATTTTTATCTATTAAATTCAATATATACTCTTTAAACTCATCTATTTCTGTCGAATTTGAATCAATATCATTATCAAAGCTTTTAATAGCATAAAAACAATCACATTCATCACTAATATATTGCACAATAGCCGCTGTATAAGGTTCTGATAATTTGTTTTTATTCTTTTGGAATACAGTATGTACTGCAATTAACAAAACAGGTATTGTACCTTTTTTAAAAAAATAGTCCATTTTGTTAATATTATTCTCATAATTATTCATTTTTTCAACAAAATCCATAATTACACCTCATTTTTATCTTATTAGTATATATTATATAATTATTATAGTTTAAACTATAATAATTATATCACAAAAAAAGGTATGAAATTTAACCCTCTTTCATTTTTTTATGGATACCATATCAAAAGAGCGTCAAACCTTTTTTACACCCTTATTCATATACTTTATTATATATCTTTTCAACTATTTTAACAATCAATTTGTCATATATAATTTTTGATTCCTCAAAATATAAAATTTCATTCCTAAGATTGGGCAATAATTTTATCAACTCATCTAATACTTGATTATTTTTCAAGCAAGAATCCCATCGACCATTTCCTAACCATGCTAATTTATCAGCATCTTTCACTATTAACCCTTCAATTGTTTTAGGCTCCATATTCCATTTATGAAATGCAATAGCATCATAACATTTTTGGATAAATTCCTCTGGATAATTTAATTTGACCAGTTCTTCCTTTAACATTTCAGCACTAATTTTTTCATGACCAACATTTGCCCTTGTTCTACCAACATCGTGCCAATAGCCAGCCAATATACAAATTTCAAAATCAAAATCTAATTCTATTTTTTCTGTTAATTTTAAAATATTATCTATAACATCTTTAATATGATTGTTATCATGTTCATAATCATCTATGCTATTCATGTGTTTTATAGACAAACTAATTAAATCTTTATATTTTTTTTCCACAAAATTAATATTATTCATGATTCCACCTCTATTTTATAAAAACTTGATACAATTAGTACCAAGTTTATCTCAACGAACTCCTTAGTTCGATTCTTTATAAGGCATGTATTTGAAAGGTAGCACAAACTTTTTGTTTTTACTATTCTTTACTTTCCAAATAATCTTCTTTTGTTATTTCTACACATATTTGATCATGATATTCTCCGTTATAGAAATATGCATTTCTAAATTTTCCAGATACTTTATAACCAGCTTTTTTTGCAGATTTAACTGAAGCTTCGTTGAAAGCATATATTCCAGAAAATAATGTTTCAGCATTTAATATCTCGAAAGCAAACTTAGTTATTAATTTTAAAGCTTCCGTCCCATAACCTTTTCCACGGTCATCAATTTCTCCAATAAATCCACCAACATGGAATCTTCTTGAAACTTCTGATTTTACCTCTAAACCATATGTTCCGATAACTTTATTATCATCTTTTCTAATTATTGAATAGTGATGTTCTCCATTTTTACAAACTTTTTCAATCCATTCTTTTTCGCTTAGTTCAGTTATATTAAACCTAAAGTTTCCAAGTCCACAAGAAAGGGTTTCATCATTTATCCATTTTGTATAAATTTGATAGTCATCTACGTTCATTGGCGATAGAAATAATCTATCGCTTTCATATTTTTTATAATACATAAAACACCTTCTTAAATCTATATTATAGTCGAGTTCGACTGTTTTTTAATTGGCAGGGACATCAGGACTTGAACCCGAAAGAACAGATTTGGAGTGAACATTTTTCACTATCAAATTCCCCATAAAACAAGACCAAACACGATATATCACTTTGAATAAAGTTGTTGATTTCGTGTTCTTTTTTGACTTGCTTTGACAAAAGTGTCACGCAAAGTGTCACGATTGTCAGTTTTTAGTATGATGTTAGTAATCTAGCACATACCTACAACCTTTTTCCGTATATTATGCCATACACAGAATAAAACACCATAATATAACCCTACCAAATTATCAAATAATATTTTCTAAAATACTTCTGCATGACTAAATTTTAGCACAAATGCTGCTAAAAAGGAATACTTTGAGCGAAATTTATTCACTCTCATAAAAGAACTAATATAATTCTCTTATGAAAGCAAATAAATAGTGCTTTCTTAAATACTAAAGTTTTAATGGCTCAATTCTACAAATGTTAGCGTGAGTATTATTCATAAGTTCAAAAAATGCGGTCATTTTAGATTTATTAGTAAACTCATCCATAATTAATACCATCACTCTTAAATAATTATGATTATCTAAAATATATGATTTACACGTTTCTGTCATTAAGAATAAATTATCTTCATTTATTTCTCTATTTGTTAAATATGCAAGACCTTTATATAATTCTTCTTCATCAACATAATTTTTACCTGTAATAATGGAAGCAACAACACTAAAGTCTAATTTATAACTTAAATCATTTGAAGTATTGTAGAAATTGTTTTCCATTAAGTTTGATATTTTTTTGTCTTGCTCTAAATTACTATGAGTATAAGTTTTTAGTGTAGTAGCAATATCAGAATGTCCTAATCTTCTTGAAACATCTTGGATAGGAACACCAATACTCAATAAATAAGTTGCGTGGCTATGCCTAATATCATAAAGAGTAATTTTTTTTAGTTCAAAGTTTTTAACAAATCTTGCCCATTCTTTTGTTAAATGATTAGGATTCCATATTCCTGATAATCTTATTTCTTGCCATATCCAATCTTCATCAGTTATATTTTTACCATCTTTAATCTGATCTTCTTTATATTGCAGTAATAAATCAAAACATACTTGAGCCACAGTAATATTTCTTCTGCTTTCATCTGTTTTTAATTTTTTACAAACCATATTATCACTTATAATCTCAATTACATCATCAGGATGAAAATAATCTGCCTCTATTGCAACAACTGCTCTCCATATTTCAATGACTTTGCTATTCCACTTAATATCTTTCCACTTCAAGCCAAATAATTCTTCTTTTCTTAATCCGGTATTAAATAATAATGTTATAGCAGTTTTAAATCTTAAATTTTGAGAAGCCAACATTTTATCTGAGTATCCGTTAAGATGAGTAGGCATTTTATCAATACAATTCAATGCGTTTGTTATTTCATCATAATCATAATAATCTCTCTCTGGTGTATCATTCAAAGGTTTATTATCAACGTGCATTGCCGGATTATATAATAACCATTTTCTATGAATTGCATAATTATAAATTGCCTTAATAACTGAATGAACGTGTTTAATAGTAGTCCCGGCTATAGGTTTGCCTGTTGTCTGACTTATAGTTTCTCTCATTTTTTTATACAACTTTTCTAAATCTTTCTCTGTAATGTTTCTTAACTTTTTATGCCCGAACTCAGGTAAAAGATAATCGTTTAAATATCGTTTATAACCTTTAATTGTTGTTCCGGCACGTTTTTTATAATTACGATCTTCAAGATACATTTTAGCAGCTTCAATTAAAGTATAACCATCATTTGCTGCATTCATTCCTGCTTGTTTTTTAACTTTAAGTTCTGCTTTTATATTATCTCTACGTTTTACTGCATCATTTTCATTTCCATAAAAATACTCAATTATTTTATCTCTTGTTCCATCACTTCTAAAGCCATTACTGATTTCAATCCGATAAACTCCATCTCTTTCAAAATAGATATTTTTGATATTTCCCTCTTTAATTTTTCCCATAATTTTTCCTCCTAAATATATTTGATTTTGGAGTTGCAATTATCCTTTTTGGAACTAGAAAACTTCTTTTGACTTTTTATATATTTTTCAATATCATTAGAATCATAAAAGTTCAGTTTGCCTCTTTTAATAACTGGAATTAAATCTTCCTTAACTGCTTGTTCTAATCCATATTGTGTCATCATAGGATACAATTCTAAAACTTCTTTAGTCTTTAAAAGAGTTCCAGAAATACCCTCATGTTTTTGTGTTCCCTCATATTTCTTTATTAAACAACCAACTTCAAAAATCAACTGCCCGAGCGTATAATTCTCGTTGGTTTCGTTCAACTTTTATCCTCCTTTCGACTAAAACGAAAATTGCACCTCGATAATAGGGTACAATTTATAAATATTTTTTACGAAGGTGCAAATTTATTTTTTCTTAGTAATTCGCACACTTGACTTGTTTTTTTTCTTTTTCTTCTTTTTATGTTTAGTCTTATTTTCAGTGTTATTTTTTAGAAATTGCTCACAGTTCATTTCATACTTACAAAATCTACAAGTAGAGCGTTTCATACAATAAGCATAATCAAACTTTTGCATTATCTAATCCCGCTTTCAAAGTATCAATATCAACTCCAAGAGCAATAATAAGAGCATTATCTATCAAATGCATTACTGCACCATTTAACTTGCCTAAAAACGCTCTTAAACGGATTTTGTCGATAACTCTAGTCTGTTCTAATAAAATAAAAGAATCAAACTTAATATCATTAAAAGAACTCACAAAAACGTGAGTAGGTAATTTTGTTTTAACATCTACTTTTGTTGTGATGGGTGCTACTAATACAGTAGGACTAAACCTGTTGCCAATATTGTTTTGTAATATAACAACCGGTCTAATTCCATTTTGCTCACTTCCTATACAGGGATCTAAATCTGCATAATATAATTCTCCTCTAAAAATATTCTTCATAGTTTCCACCAAATACAAAACTATTCTTCTTCGATTTTTACAACTTTTTCCGCTTTATTATCTTTTTCGTTATGTTCAAATGCTACTAAATCATCTTTAGTTAGAGTTTTAAAACCCTCCATTTGAATATCTGAATAATGTACAAAAACATCATTTTCCAAACCCTCAACCTTTATAAAACCATAACCTTTTTTTTCGTTAAACCAATTTACTTTACCATTCATTAAACTCGTTTCTCCTTTTTCTATTTTTTTCATATTTTTATTTTTCCTTTCCAATACACACTTTGTGTAAGTGCTTAACTTTTTTATTAAATTCATTTATAAATAAATCAACTACTAAAAATACAACAAAAATCCAAAAACTTAACATTAGATGACCGATTAAGTCAAAATAAAACATAATAAGTGCTATCAGGGGTAAGACCGCCAATGACATTATTATGTTAGAAATCAATTTATCAAAAGAATATTTCTTGGTTTTATAATAAACTATATTTAATACTATAATTCCAACAATACCAATTTGATAAACATTGATAAGCAACTCTTTTATTTTCTCAATATCCTTAATATTATTGATATTGAGAATACTTACTGAAGAAACAAATATCAGATAAATTATTATAAGTAGCATAAATATCAATTGTAATATTCTTAATATTTTGCCTGCCTTAACATAATTTCTCATTCTAATATTACATCCTTCATCTTTCCAATAATTTACTGCATTACTAC
Source organism: uncultured Muribaculaceae bacterium (assembly GCA_964539185.1). Lineage (GTDB taxonomy): Bacteria > Bacillota_I > Bacilli_A > RF39 > UBA660 > Faecisoma. Next base: position 14,197 of record CAZIFR010000016.1, read on the forward strand.
TAAATAAATCATTTTACTGATTTTCTTTCTTTTGATACTGCAATTCCTAAAACTATACAGATTTTGGTAATAGCACTTTGTTTAACGTGATTTATGTAATCAATATAAGTATTTTCATCACAAGCCATCTGACAAACACTATGTTTTTGTTCATAGCTCTTTTTATAAACTATTTGTTCAATAGGCATCAATTCTTCAAGTACTATTTCAAATGTTTTTTCTAAATCAGCAATTTCACGTTCCAAATCTAGTTTATGATCCACTGATTCAGTTTCTTTTGATACAATACTAGGGAAAAATTGTTCTTCCCTTATTTCGCTACTTCTTGTAGCAGAAGGAACATACCACGACTTTAACTCTAACCTTTTCAAATGAACATCTTCAAACCAAATCTTTAGTTCTTTTTTGTTTTCTGAATAGTCGTACTTTGCTAGTATCCTTTTGCCGAGTAATTGCTTTTCTAATTTCATATCTATTCTCCTTATTTTTGTACAACAAAAAAGAGAATTAAAAATTGAAATCAATTTCTAGTTCTCCTATATACTGCTAAATAAATACTACTTTACTACTAATTACTACAACTTAACTACTATCACACTACATAATACAC
>CAZIFR010000017.1:0-6989 GCA_964539185.1 uncultured Muribaculaceae bacterium
TAGCTACCCAAAAACCAGTTTCTCCTGAATCAAATTCAAACGCTGGATGAAGGAAGTAATGCATGCTTGTATCTTTTACTCCTACTTCATAGCTACTGGTTCCATATCAGTAAATAAAATAGGTTTATTTGCTCCACTTCCATCAATATACTCATTACTTGATATTAAGTTAGCTTTTAAATATTGAAAATCACTTGGTTCTTCCTTACTAATTTCACCGTTAGTGTACCAATAAATCTCATTACTTCCTTTTATCGTACAATGACCTAATAATATCATACTATCTTTAGTATAATGAACTTCTTGACATTCAATAGAAGAATCTAAGTTATTATCATCTAAATCAATTGCTTCACTATATTTGCCACCATTAGATAAATAACTTTCTGTAAGTTGCTGTTTTATACTATCAGCATATAGCGATAACTGGCTTTGCATTGCTGATTCTTTAGCGCTATTAACGACATTTAAAACAACCGGTGTTGCTATCAATGCAACAACCGCTAATATAATAATAACAGCAAGTAATTCTATTAACGTAAATGCTTTTTTAAACATCTTAATACCTACTTTCTACTACATAAATTATAGATTAAAATGTAGTTTTAGTCAATTAAGTAAATACATATTACTTTTTATGACTAACATTAACAGTCGCTATTTTCTTCAATTAAAAAATCATCGATTGTATAAGAACTATCATTGTCTTTACGATAAAAAATATAATTAAAGGATTGATTGGCATCTAGTTTGATTTTTATTTGATTAATATAACCTTCAAGGTTAGTAGTATACTCTTCAAATTCATCTTTATCATTATTAATAATTAGGTTATCAGCATTCCATGAAATACTAACACATTTTATAGATGAATTAGTATTTAATATATTAAATCGATCATAATTGGTATAGTTATTATAAGTTGTAACAAAATCATTATTATTGTTTTTATATAATATAAAATTTCCCTTTAATGTCTTTTTATAAGGAGCAGTACTATTTACTGTAATATTTACTGTAACATCTTCTAACTCATGATTATCAATTGGAACAATGTCAAAATAAAGATTCTTAATAGCAATATCGCTTTTCCATTCATAACCATTTAATTCACATTCTGTTTTATCAAACGAACTAACATCAGTTTCATCAATATCATTATAACACCAACTAAAACTTGATAAAATACCTTCGCCCTCATTTGATTCAGTTCCATTTAAATAGCAATTAAACTTAGATGAATTTTCACTTATAATTTGGCAATCGACATTATAAGATATGTCATAATCAGTAATAGAATCAGTATTTAAATTGTTTTTAACATTAAAATAAACACTTTCACCATTCCAATTATTATTAATATTTTGAATTAAGTCTCCAGCTAAATTTTCACTACTAAAATAAAACCCCTTTGACTTAAAATAATAATTCCAAGCTGAATCGGAAATAAATTTAGAATAGGTAAAGGCATAGAAAGAAACCGTTAAAAGGGCTAAAACAGCTAAGATTAAGATTATCTTTTTTTTCATAAATAAATCACTCCATATTTATCTTCTGCCAACTATTAATTTCAATATCAATATAGTCAACTAAGTTAGAATATTTAATACTATCATATTCCGTAGGAAAGGTAATTTTTAGTTGATAATTAACTAATTTTGTTTCTGAACAACTCATAGTTTCAATACTTGCATTACAAACAATTTCATTTTGCGTATTTCTAGTATAAGTTTCATCACAGGTTAAAATAAGGTTATCTTCTTCCATATCATATAATTCTATTAATAAAGGCATTAAATGATAAGTTTTAATCGTCATTTGATATTCAATTGAAACATCACTATTTTTGCCGTTATAATTATTGCTGACAGCAAAATCATAAATCTTAACATCCCCAGGTTTTAAATCGATAATCGGTAATTCAATTTCATTTAACTGTTCGGTATTAAAAACGAATTTAGCAATATTTTGATTAGATGAATTTAAATTTGTGTTTGAGTTAAATACGGAATAGGTTATTCCAAGTCCAAAAACAAAAATTATAATTATAAATAAAACTAATAGAACTTTATATTTCATTTTTATTACCTCTCTTTTTATAATTTATCTTTATTTAACGATAAAATATTTTTCAATTGTTCCTATTTTCTCATCTAAGGAATATAAATCAAATACTAACTTATAACCGTTATTTTCAATATTAAGTAAATCCAATTCGAAATCATTGTCTTTGTCAGCATCTCTAGTCACATAATAAATACTATCTGATGATTGATCTAAACTATTTTCAACATAGTCTTGTAAGTCAACAATCGTATAATCTTGATTATAAGCCGTTAGTTGATCTTTTTTATATAAAGAAGCTCTAATATTTGGACTATTAAATTGACCATCTTGGGTGAGATTAAAGTTTAAGGAATCATTCTTTTTTACAATTGGACTATCTAATTTAACATTGAAACTATAATTGATATAGTTATAACCTTTTATTGCTTGAAGAGGAATCATTACTTCATTACTTACTAAATCATTAGTATAACCATCGTATGATGCAAAACTTCTCATTTTTAAATAATAGGTTCCGTTATCAATATCAAGATTAGTAGCATAGGTTATAACTTTCATGATAAAATCAACATTCATATCATTACTTATATTAATATGATATTTATGATCATTTTCTGGATAATAAGTAATCTCATTTATTTTAATAACAACATTTTTCAAATCAATTGGACTACCGTTACTATCGACAAATTCTATAATTAAACCAGTTTTCTTATCTTCATAAGTAGTATCGATAATCTTTTGTTCACCTATATATTTATAACTCAAGTTACTATTAATATTGAAAACAGTTGTCGAATCACTATTTAATATAATTTCTGTAGGATTATCATTTAATAAATACAATTCGGGTTTAGTATCTTCACCATCAATATCAATAATTATATTAAATGGTTTTATTGTATCATCTAAGGTTGATCTTATAATATTATCATTAATATCAATTACCTTTAAAAATATTTTAATGTTTTCTAAATTAAAACTTAAATTAGTATTTAAAAAATCAATAATAATTGTATATTCTTTTTGAGCATTACCTACAAAAGATTTTAAAGTATCAATACCAACTTCATAAAATGAATTTAACAAAATAGAGCTACTTTCATTTTGAACTTGATACTTATAAACTAAATTAGTTGTCTCATCAATTAACGTTAATTTGGTTCCTACGGGTAATGAAACGTTTGATTCTAAAAAATATGAATATTCATCTTCTAAAATAATATCACTATTATATTTAAAATTAAGAGTAATAATTGAATTGTCTGTAATATTATTTTCTAAATAATAATTATTTCGTCCAATGTAAAGCCTTTCTTCATAACCGTCAAAAATAATATTATCCGTACTTAAATATGTTGGATGTCCAAAACTATCGGTTATTTTAACATAAATAATATAACTTCCGACTTGATTAATGGTTATGTTGCTATCCTCATTCCATTCAGTAACATTATCTAAATCGATTAAAGAAATGATTTCATTAGTAATATAATACTCAATACTTTCCACTTCAGAAATTTCATCAATAATCTCAACGTCTAAAGTAAATGCTTGGTTTGTATATATTTTTTCATCATTTAAACCAGTCCATATAACCTCATTCATTCTAATTTGAGCATCAACACCTAAGATGTCCAAAATCAACAAATCAGAATTTAAATAGGTTATGTTATCATCAAAATCAACAATTTTAACATAGATAATATAATATCCTTCTTCATTAATTTCAACGATATTATCATATTGTTCCCATGAATCTAACTGAAGAATTTCTTCATTAGTTAAACCCTCTTGAGAGTTATTTATATAGTAATATTTTCCTTTTATTTGTTCTAAATCAGTAGCTTTATCAATTTTAAAAACGATATTATCATTTAATCTAATCCGACTCATTTCATAACTTAGATTATTCCACGAATAAGTTTTAACGTATAAATTAGCAATTGGATTACTAATATCATCGATAAATAAAATTGGTACCATATCACTCTCATACACCCATACATTACTACTATTATTTTCTAAATCATCAAAATCAACAAATGAATCAAATATTAAATTAGAAGTAAAGAAGCTACCATCAATTAAATCTTCATAAGTAGTTAATACAAATGTTCCATTAATCATTCCATTTTCAACACTATTTAAAGATGTTATATAAACATTATCAATCGTAACATTAGAATTAATCTCACCAATTACATAACTTTCTTGAGCATCAAAAGAATCATTAATAATAACGTTATTATTAATGCTTCCAATTAAACCACCATGACTAATGGCACTAACATCCCCGATATTATAAGTTTTCAAAAGAGTAACATTATTGGCCATTTCAACGTTGCCGATTAAACCACCACTTATATATTCACTATTTACACTCCCTGTGTTATAGGCTTGTTCAATATTAACTACATCACTAGCTAGTCCAACTAAACCACCACTAACGGAATAACCATAAATATCAGCTTTGTTAACAACATTCTTAATAACTGTATTTTGTCCGATACCAATTATTCCACCAGCAACACTATACTTATAAACAATGTTATACTTAACATTTGAAAAAGTTAAAATAGCATTGGGGGAATCACTATAAGTTGATATAATAAAATTATCTTGAATGGTATTTCCTAATTCGATTTCAAAAGATTCGCTTATCTCCATCCCATTAATTTTTATACTAACATTATCTCCACCATTAACCGTGTAATCACCGGTTAAAGAAGTTGATATAATTTCACTTCCGATAATTGGATTATTATTAATTAAATCAATAGTATGATTATCTTCATAATCTTGAATATTTATCGTTTCAATATTAATATCACTATCAACATTTGATATAACGTCATCATTTTTACTAATAACAAATCCGTCTAATAAAACATTTTTAATCGTGGAATTATTTGTTTTTGATGCAATACCACCAGTAATATTTCCACCATATATCATTGTGTTTTCAACATATAAATCATTAATATTTCCGCTTAAATTAGTAAATAGGGCTAATTGTTCATTGTTTTCACTAAACATATACAATCCATATATTCGATATGAATTACCATTGAAAACGCCTTTAAAATTATTTAGTGATGATAAAATATTAACTGTTCCAACTTCTTCATTCATGCTGGAGTCTTCATAATACTTATTAGAATATTCATCAAGATAATAAATGTTATCATCTAAAATATACTGGATACTATTATCCACATATTTAAACATCCCTTTATTTAAAATAATATCATTATTTAAACTGAAATAAGTGTTTTCATAATCATTATCTAATAATTGAATAGAAAAATAAGCTAATTCACGACCATTTGATATTATATATGGGTTGTTTATCGTTCCATTACCTTTTTGATAACTACTAGCAACTGTTCCATCCCATACTGGAGTATTTATAGTTATGTTCCTGTTTTTATATCTAGCTAAGGTAGGAATACCGATAATAATTATTATTATGAGAAAAAACATGCTAATTATATAGGTTGTTTTTTGAGCGTTAGATAAATTATTTAATATTTTTCTCATATATAATCACCTCAATTAACTAAAAATCTTTTTACTGTATTTTACATTATACATTATAACATATTTCAACATTTTTTGCACTAGTTATAAAAAAAAAAATCAAGCAACTTGATTTTTTTAATTAATTTTTGTTTTAAGGTTGTTCTGGTTCTTCTGCTGCAACAACTTTTACGGTTCTATATTTAGTTGCCGTATTACCATCTTTATCAGTTGCTGAGTAAGTTATGATATATTCACCAACTGTATCGGTATCAACATCATCAAGTCCAGTTACAGTTACGATTGGATCTTCATCTGTGTCTTGTAAATCAACAGCTGTAGCCCCTTCATCTTCATAAGCAGTTCCTTCTTCAATAATTATTAATGAATCTCCTTTTAAAGTTATCGTTGGAGCTTGAAGCAATTCTGGTCCGGTATAACCAGCATCATCGCCTTCTAATTGTTGTTTAGTAAATCCAAATTTAACAGAAATTGCTTTTCCAATTTCAGCAAAACTATAGTTATCTATATCTTGCCCTTCTATGTAAATATAAATTCTTACTTTAGTAATACTATTAGGTGCTAGAGTCATAAATTGAGGTCTATCTACACCCTCTACTGTTTTTTCGGTATCAGTAAAATAATCAACTTCTTTTAACATAGTTGCAGAACCTTCATATCCATTATATGCTTCACCATCGTAAACATTAACAGCTGTTGATGAATCGATTCCTTGTCTTATAGCATAAGTAGGATAACTAATTCCATTACTAAGTGTTTTACAAGTTACTGGATCACCATCTTCATCTTCTCTAATATAAGAGCCTTCAGCATTAACATCTGCTCCTTCTCTTAATAAACAAGCAGTATTATAATAACTAATCGCACTTGCAACATGTTTAGTATCGTTTGGTTCCCAAATTTGAGCTGTACGGCAAAGCCCAGTTACTTTATTTGTTGAATCTGAAGTACATGTAATTCCAGTTATTACTGATTGCGTGGTTGTATCTCCTTTAACACGTCCAATTTGAGCAAATGCTACACGAACTGAGTTTTCAATACCTGTATTTTCAACTCCACTAGTAGCAACACTCACTTCTGAGTCAACAGTTAAGTAAATTGCTTCTTCACCATTTAAATCTAATTCTTCAAGATATTGAGTACCTGAAAAGTTTTTGATAAATAAATCAAACGCTACATAACCATCTTTTTCTCCTAATAAAACATCTTCTTCATCTACTTCATTATTTTTTACACGAGTCGATAATAATCTATAACCACCGGGTACAGCAGTCATACTATATTTTTCGTATAAAATTAGCCTAGATGCAGGTGTATCCATGTCTCCAATTGTCGACATTGGAATAAGTCCTTTTCCAGCCCACCAGTTAGTATTTCCT
>CAZIFR010000017.1:6999-14741 GCA_964539185.1 uncultured Muribaculaceae bacterium
TACACTTTATTAAAATTGGCTTCTGAAATGTTTACAGTATCTCCCCATGATTTTCCATCTAAAGATAATGCTAAACTTTCTGTTGCAGCAATATTTACATCAAAGCTACCAACATGAACAGTTCTCATTCCAATAAACCATGCATAGGTAGAAACTGATAAAATTATTGCCGTTAAAGAAAATATAACAACTAGATTTCTGACACGTCTTGTGTGTCTTGTGTTTCGTCTTCTCATAAATTCTCCCTTTCTTTTTTTTTAATAAACATCAAACAATGTTTTAAATGTATATTTCAGATACCCTAATATACAAACTTATTATAACATAATTTACCATTATGTCAATATAAATTGTCGAAATTTGTCATTTTTAGATAACAATTAGTTAAAATTATTTTTCTTCTAATTTTTTAAAATTTTCAACTTGCGTTTGGAACCATATTTTTTCAACCGTAGTTGAACTTTTTTCTATTTTGTTTATTCTTAGTAAAAATTCTAATTTTTCAAGATAGGTATCTAAATCATCTAAGCTTAAACTTTCTTGATTAATATTGATGTTATCTAATCGGTATTTATTAATAATAATTTTATCAATTTTAACCTCTTCGAAAACAAATATTCCTTGAATTATAACATTTTCTAAATTCATCGCAAATAGGTCGAAATTATCACTTAATTTTTTTATTTCATCATAATTAGTAATATCAAACACCTTTTTAATAGCTTGTTTTTTAAAATAATCAAAACTATAATAAAAATTTAATAATTCAGCAACCGTTAATGATTTGGTTAAAATTTTCATAACGTTATATTTAAAATATTCTTCATCATGTTGTTTGTATAAATCATATAATTCTTTAGCTTCTTTTATTGAATCTATTTTTAATTGCTTTACTGCTTTTTCATTTCGATTGTTAGATATCTTTTTATTTAGTTTTTCTAACTTTAATTCTTTATTAGATATTTTAACTTCAAATTCCTTTAATTGTTTATTATAATCTGATTTATCATTTTCTAAAGGAATTTGTTTTTCATATTCTTTCTTAAAAGAATCGATTAATGATATGAATTTAGTATAATTTCTATATTCCTCAATATTAATTTTAAGTTTAATAATTTTTTCATAAAATTTATCCATAACTGGAACATTATCTAAGTTAATTGAATCTACCATGATTGTACTATAAGTGGATGTTCTAACTCTACTGTCTTTAAAATAGTTGTTGATATCAATACTACCATTTTTAGCAAGTTCAATAATATCGTGTACATTCTCTTCTTTAGCATCATATAATTGCTCATATGCTTCTTTTAACTTGTCCAAACACTCATCATAATTTTTAATGCCATTTTCTCTCATGACTTCAAGTTGTGATTTGTTTATATAGTCATTAAAATTTTTCTCATGTTTTTTTATTAATTTTCGAAAATTCAATTCAATATGTTGAATTATTTCGGGATTGACCCAATAGATTTTTTCAAATATTTCAGCTACTTTAGTATAACTTCCACTTTCTTTTGATTCTAAAAATCCTTTCATATATTCAAAAACATAACAAGTATAATCAAAATCAATACTTTTAAGATTAATCCCGGCCATTTTAAATTTGTCCAAAAATTTGATGATAACCTCATTTAAAAAGTCAAAGTTAAAATCATAATAATTACTTATTTCATATAATAAATTGTCAAAACCCATTTTTTCAAAATAAGTATTGGTTGGATTTAAAATAAACCGAACTCGTTCTAATTTACCAACCGCTTCACTTAGTTTTTCAATATCAACTTCAGACGGTTTTTCATTAAATGATTTGCTTTTACTTTCTAAATATTTTTTCAGACTTTTCTTGTATTCTTCGTATTTACTAGCGACCGAATCAATTTTAGCATTATATTTTTTAATATTGGTTTTATTATTAGTTGGTAAAGTCGATACTAATACTTTTTTAGCTTCGATATCTTCTTCGATAAAATTTAAAAAATTACTCATATCAACTTTTCCTCTTTTCTTTTGGTTTTTCTTCTTTAATCTTCTTTTCATCTAAATATTTAAGAAAATCAGTTACATTTTCATATGTTTTAACTAGTTCACTTAAATTCAGAACTGAAAGATCAAAATTTACCTTATTTCCCTCTTTACTCATAATATCCCTCTTTCTAATAATAACCGGCTAAATCTTTAGTTAGATTTATTGCAATGGCAATAGATGCTCCTTTAGAATGTGTTTCTAAACTATCAACATCTTGTCCTTCTATCCAAACATAAATTCGACATTTAGTAATTCCATTAGGAATTTGGAATATAGGGTTATCGAAATCAGTAGTTGTCTGTTGTAGTCTAAAATGTTCATGATTAAGTTCAACAACATGTCCACTCAAATGATCAATTTTTTTCCCATTTTTAATAATACCATAGGTAGGAACATAGGTATTATCAACTAAAGTAATACCATATTGTTCAGCTGCTTCAATTGAAAATGGGGAATGTAATAAACTGTTTGGTTCGTAAATTGCCATTTCGCAACGATTGTTGCATGGAATATTTTGAATTGTATTAATCGTTGAAGTGGATGGAACACTTCCCATTTTTACAATTCCAATTCTCATAGAATTCATAATCCCACTCATTACATGAATGATCTCATTTATATATTCTTCATCATAATCTTCAAACTTTTCATAATCATAATCAACATAAGTTCCCTCATCAAAATATAAATTATCACTATTAGGTGACCCACTAACATTTTTTAAAAACACATCAAACGCCATAAAAACATTCGAAGAATTCGAGTTAGTTTCATTTGTAAGAATAGTATTTAAATACTTTTTACCTGTCTGGTCACGACCTTTATTTTTAATAATTTCACCAATATATATATCGAATTTATTACTATTAGTATCGCGAATACCATTTGAAGAGACTGGCCATAATCCACCAGCTGCCCATTGATTAGTGTGATTAGGGTATGTTCTTTTTAAATCAACAATAATACTATCAACTGACACTTCAATTGATTCTCCAAAATCAATTCCATCTAAAGAAATAAACAATCCAGTGTCACTAGAAACTGATAAATTAAAAAAATCAACTCGAACATCTAAGGATGTTGAAAACCATGCGTATGAAGAAAAAATCAACAAAACAGCCGTGAAAAAAGTTATAATTAATAATGCTCGTTTATTAATGTTTTTGGGGGATATTTTATCTATAAATGTTGTTTTATTTATATCAGTATTCATAAAACACCTCTCACTTCCTAATAATTAAAGGGTAACCAACCTTGATTACCCTTCATTATTTTAAAATAATTAATTACTAACATAACCATTCGTCAGTATTTTAAATTTATTCAGCAACGACATTTACTATTCTTGTTTTAACTGTTATATTTCCATCTGTATCAGTAGCTGTATAAGTTATAGTATATTCGCCAATTTTAGTTACATCTACTGTTCCTGTAATAACAGCTTCTAAATCTTCATCTTTACGATCAACAACTGTTGCTCCAGGTTCTGTATATGTAGCATCTTTAATAACATACATTGGATTGTTACCGTTTAAGATAATGCTTGGTTTTTCTGGATCTAATGCTGGTCCAGTATAACCTGTATCTTCTTCATCAAACATTTGTTTAGTAAATCCAAATTTAACTGAAATTGCTTTTCCAATTGAAGCAAAGTCATAGTTATCAACATCTTGCCCTTCCATGTAAATATAAACACGTATTTTAGTAATACTGTTTGGTGCTAAATACATAAATTCAGGGCGACTAGTACCTTCTAACATCTTTTTAGTATCAGTAAAATAGTCATATTGTCCTAATTTTCCTGCTGTTACAGACCCACCATATGTATTATAAACTGCGCCATCATAAATGTTAACATTATCGGTTGATTTAATTTCATCTGCTACAGCATAAGTAGGATAACTAATTCCATTAGCAACAATTCCGCAAGCTCCACTATATGTAGTTGTTTCATCTACAATAGTTCTTTTTAAACATGTTGTATTATACCATTCAATAGCACTTTCAACGTGTTTAGTATCATTTGGTTCCCAAATTTGAGCTGTTCGACAAATTCCTGTTACTCCATCTACAATAGATGGGTTTTCGTCCTCATCAGCATTACAAGTAATTCCTCTAATAGTTGCGCCGTCTGTTTCATCAGCAATAACACGTCCAATTTGAGCAAATGCTACACGAATTGAATTTTCAATACCTGTATCAGCAACACCGCTAATGGCTACAGAAACAAGTGAATCTGCTGTTAAATAGATTCCTTCTTCCCCACCTTCATCTAATTCTTCAAGATATTGAGTACCTGAAAAGTTTTTAACATATAAATCGAAAGCTACATATCCGTCTTGTTCAGTGCTTCCACTAGAATGATTATCAACACGGCTTGCTAACAGTTTATAACCTCCTGTTATGGAACTTAAACTAGCCTTTGTGAATATTTTCATTCTTGATGATACAACATCCATTTCTCCAATTGATGACATAGGAACAAGTCCTTTATCTGCCCACCAAGTAGTAGCAGGGTCAGATTCATTAATAAAATCATTTTTTGTGATACTTACCGTATCACTCCATAGTTGGCCGTCTAACGATAGTGCTAAACTTTCTGTTGCAGCAATATTTACATCAAAGCTAGCAACATGAACGGTTCTCATTCCGATGAACCACGCATAAGTTGATACTGATAAAATTATCGCTGTTAAAGAAAACATTATAATTAGACTTCTGACACGTCTTGTATGTATTTTGTTTTGCATAGATTTCTTCTCTCCTTTTTTTATTTTTCTACAATTTCTGATTTAAAGTCCATATGAACTTTAATTTCTCCACCCAAAATGTTATCAGTACATTCTGGATCACTGCCTTCCAGCCATATGATTATCGTATACTTGTCAATATCACCAGGTTTAAAACTTTCGATATGACTTCTAACAACTAAATCATCACTTTGAAAAGCGACTGTATTAGGTTCAGGTTCCCCATTTCTAGCCACCTTTGCATAAGTAACAGCTTCACCATTTTTGTATACTCTAATCCTTATTGCCTCATCGACATTTTTGATAACGTCATCGATAATTATTTCTGTCCAGTAATCAGACACATTAGCACCCAAATTCTCAACAAAGAATGTATAAACAACATAATTTTCACCATTATGAGACCCGCCTGGATGATCATTTAAATCATCAGGTAGCCACTTGTATGAAATATTGTCGAGATGTGGAATGGTTCTTGCGTATAACTCTGTTCTAAAAACCTTATAGTCTGGATCATCATATACAATTATGCTTCTTTCCAAATATAAGTTTTTATCTAACGTCACGCTAAAATTGCCACTATTATAAACAATTCCTACAACAACATATAAAATTAGTAACAGTAGTAATAATATAAGCAATATTAATTTAGTGTTTTTCTTGATTTTTTTTCTTCGCTTTACCTTGTTAGCACTTAATGTAATTTCGCCATTCATATCTTACCCATATCCTTTTTTATATGCAGATTTGCAAACAATTCGTTTATAAGCATATTCAGATACTCGCTATCATAATATACAAATTTATTATATCATAAATTATCACCTTGTCAATACAAATTATCGTTTTTTGTCTCTTTTTGTCAATTTACTTATACCTAAATTATTAAAACAATTAAAAACCCACTTATTATTTAATGAGCGGGTTTGATCTATATATTATCTTTTATTGAATATTTTTTTTATTATTTGTCTTTTTTTTACTTTAATTTTATCATTCTTTTTTTTGGTAACTTCTTCCATAATAATTTTATCGTTCTTGGTTTTATTATCAAAATAGTCATTCATTAGTTCTTCAATTTCTTGGATTGTAAGACCCAACCCAGGAATAGATTTATTAAATTCACCAATAAATCTTCTAGCTCTTTCATAACCCCTTTCTGGAATTGTTTTTTTAGAATACAATAATTTTAATGCTACTAATTGCAAAATACGTTTCCTTAATTTTAAATCTACTTGATGATTACTAACAGAGTCTTGTATTTCTGAATAATCTAATTTATCTTTCTTAGTTTTTTCTAGTATTACAAGCAATTCATCGAGAGTAATGTCTTTCTTTAAATTACATTCTAAATCACCAAAATTAGTAACGATACCATCTTTATGCCTTGCAAAAATGGGGAACGAATTGAGGTGTCTATCAACATCTAAATTATCAGTTGGACCATTACTTATTTTTCCATCTAAAGACATTAGCATAAAAAGTGTGTTAATAGTTCTATTCATTTTAATTTTTTCCTTTTTCTTCGGCTTTTAAAAATTCTTTTGCCATTTCAATTTCTCTAAGTAATTCATCTTCAAGTAATTTTCTAGGTATATGTTTTGTTATATACTCTGCAATATGTATTTTATCTTTTTCTATATCTAACAGCTCAGTAACTATTTTATTCTTAGAGGCACATAGTATTATCCCGATAGGTGCTTCTTCTCCTTCTTGTTTTTCAAATTTATCCAAATATTTTAAATATAATTCCAATTGTCCCTTATATTCCGGTCTAAATTTATCAAGTTTTAATTCAATAGCAACCATTCTTTTAAGTGTCCTGTGAAAAAATAATAAATCTATATAAAAGTCTTCACCACCCAATATAATCCTCTTTTGTCTTGCAAGAAAAGCAAAATCATTTCCCATTTCTAAAATAAATTTTTCTATTTTTTTATAATAGCTCTTTCCAAATCATGTTCACTATAAACAGTATCTAAATTGAGAAAATCAAGCATATAAGGATCTCTCAAAAATAAATCGGCACTCATTTTTCCCTTGCTATCTAATAACTCTAAATCTTTTTTTATAACTTCGTTTGATTTTCTAGTAATCATAGTTCTTTCATATAGTGCTGATGAAATTCTATTACGGAGTGTCCTTACTGACCAAGTTTCATGTGATGACATAGTTGTATAAAATAGTCTTTTATTTTCATCTTCAAATTGTAATAATTCAACAAAATGAGACCAACTTAATTTTCTCGACAGTGTCGAGACTTTTTGATAATCTAAGTACTTGTCAACAAATGAAGACATACGGTATAGATTTTGCTTACTAAAACCTTTCCCATATTTCAAAGTTAATTTAATAGCTAAATTATTCATTACTGCTTCGCCGTATTCAGCTTTTGCATTTTTTAAAACGTCATCATTTATTGTTTTCCCAATATTCCAATATAATAATACCAATTCGCTGTTTACTGCAGTTGCAATTCTTGTTTTAGAATTTTTAATTAATGTCTCTATTTGAAAAAATATTTTATCTTCAATATCAATTTTTTCTTCTATCATTTTTTCGCCCCTTACTGATATAATTTTAACATAAATAAAGTAGCATTTCTATTGTTTCGTAAATTGTTATTATATTTTTTTCATGCACTTGTCTTTAAAATTTTGTCCTAAATGATCTGTCTCACTAAGCATAGCCTAATCGCGAGTTAAGAATCCCATTCTTGAAATTTTGGTTAATTTTGACCTTGCAAAAATTCATAACCCCCTAGGTGTTTTGACACTACGTATCAAAACACATGGAAGATAAGGATACCATAGAACAGTTTATCATAATGGTTAGTAGCATCAAAAAATCCCAATCATCATCACAGAATTGAGATTCTATATTTTAATCCAAACTTATCAAAAGTTCGACTAATTCCCCTATGGTGCTTGTGGTGGGAATCGAACCCACACAGCATAAACTAC
>CAZIFR010000018.1:0-6104 GCA_964539185.1 uncultured Muribaculaceae bacterium
TCTTTCATTATTAATAATTTCAGGTGAAAGATCAGATCTTCTAATTACAACTGGTCTCATTGCTGCTGCATGCATGGCAACATCTTTTGCGACTTCTTCAGTTGTATTTGATAAAGTTACTAAGACTGCAATTTTTCCACCCATATGAATATATGACCCGAAAACTTCATTGTCTTTTTTGGTTAATTTAGAAAATCTCCTTAATGATAATTTTTCTCCTATTTTAGCAGTTTTATTAATAATCATTTGCTCAATTGTTTCATTATCAACACTTAGTTTTAATACATCTTCATTATTATTAACATCATTATCAATAATTGCTTTTACTATTTTACTAACTAAATTTTGAAATTCTTCATTTTTAGCAACAAAATCAGTTTCTGAATTCACTTCAACAATTGCTGCATTATTACTTTCAATTAAGACAGCTGCAAGTCCTTCTGCAGCAATACGATCAGCTTTTTTTGCTGCTTTAGATATTCCTTTTTCCCTTAACCAATTAACAGCTTCATCAATTACACCATTAGTTTCTTCTAATGCCTTTTTGCATTCTAGCATTCCAGCACCTGTTAATTCTCTTAGTTCTTTAACTAAACTTGCACTTATCATATTGCCTCCTTATTTTAAAGCTTCCAACAATTCGGCTTTTTTCATTGTTGAATAACCCTTGATATTTTTACTTTTTGCTAATTCTCTTAAATCACTAACTGTTTTAACACTTAAGTCTTCGGCTTTTTTGACTTCTTTAGTAACAGTAGCTTCTTTAACAGGAGTTTCTTTTTTCACTTCTTTAGTAACAGTAGCTTCTTTAACAGTAGTTTCTTGTCTAACTTCTTTAGTAACAGGTTCCTCTTTAACAGGGATTTCTTTTTTAACATCTGTAACTACAGGAGTTTGTTTATAAACTCTTGGTTCTCTAGCATGTGTAAATGTTCTTCTATTTGTATCTCTTTTATTGAAATTTTTTCGATCAAATCTATTTTCTCTTCGTTGATTATCTTCTTTTCTTTTTACGGTTTCTAAAGCTTTTTGCATAACTTCTGTTGCATTTTCATCTTTTACCTTATCACTAACATAATCGATTATTTCTCCACCAGTTGCTTCAATAATAGCATTTGCCATAACAGAAGTAATTAGTTTTACTGCTCTAATAGCATCATCATTAGCTGGAATTACATAATCTACCATATCTGGATTACAATTAGTATCGACAATTCCAAAAATAGGAATCTTTAACTTTCTTGCTTCCCTAATAGCAATTATTTCTTTAGATGGATCAACAATATATAATGCTTGAGGAAGTTGATGCATTTCTCTAATTCCACATAAAAGACTATTCAGTTTATCATATTCTTTTTTCAATAAACCAACTTCTTTTTTAGGTAATAGTTCAAATGTTCCATCTTTTTCCATCTTTTCAATTTCTTCTAATCTTTTTATTCGTCTACGAATAGTTTTAAAATTAGTTAATGTTCCTCCAAGCCATCTTTGAGTTACGTAATAAGATTTAGAGCGAGTTGCTTCATCCTTTATTGCTTCACTTGCTTGTTTTCTAGTTCCAACAAATAAAACTTTTCCTCCCTCGCTAGCAATTTTGTTTAATGCGTTATATGCTTCTTCAATTTTTTTCGCCGTTTTTTGTAAGTCGATAATATAGATATCATCTCTTGAAGTGTAGATATATTCTTTCATTTTAGGATCCCATCTTTTAGTTTGATGACCAAAATGAACCCCCGCTTCAAGTAAATAATTCATTGATACTACAGCCATTTAAATTCCTCCTTTTGTTATTTCTTCCATTTATCTCTTTTACACCACTTAAATAAGCACTCGATATAAAAATAATAAATGTGACATGTGACATTTTCTAATAAATAGCCATCCCCGAATGTCCCACGGTTTAAAAAGCCATTAATATTATATCATATTATATTCAATTTACAACTTTTTTTTATTATTAAAATTGTTCTTTTTTTTTTTTTTATAAATATAATATTAATAACTATAGGAGGAAATCATGATTAATAAAAAAAGTATTTGGTTTTTAACATTATTTAGCCTTATTTTAGTTTTAAGTATTTACTATATTACAATGCCTAGTGAATTATTATTAAATACTAATAAAGGGGATAATAATGTCGGTGAAGTAACAAACATAGATGAAAGCACTGTTTTAGTTGCCCTTAGGGTTGAATCTGACGAAGAAATGTTAAAACAAATGGAAACCCTACAATCTGTTTTAACCAGTGAACATAGTTCGGTTGATGAAAAAAACACCGCTTTTGAGATGATGAAAAATTTAAATACTAAACGCGGTACTGAAGAAACTTTAGAAAAGAAAATAAAAGACGCTTTCCAACTAGACAGTTTCATTAAAATTAAAGACACGTCTGTTGAAGTGGTTATCAATAAAAAGGAACATAATACAACGTTAGCGAATAACATAATAAGGGCAGTTCAAGAAAATTTTGAAAACAATATGTATATAACTGTTAAATTTACTACCTAATTAGGCCCTTTTTTCTCACTTTTTTCTGGTTGCATCATAAAATAATATGAATGAATATAAGCCACCCAAGGAAGTGAGGGAAACATGTCTAAAAGTATTTTGACCAAACGGGAAAAAGAAGTTTTCAATTTGCTAATTTTAAATAAGACTACCGAACAAATCGCTAAGGAATTGAAAATTAGCGAAAAAACAGTACGAAATCATATATCAAACGTTATGCAAAAGCTTGGAGTCAAAGGAAGGGCCGGGGCTGTGGTAGAACTTTTAAAATTAAAGGAAATATCATTATAAAAAAGGTATAAATAACCTTTTTTTTCATAGTATTAACTAGGTGATTTATATATGTTAAAAAACAAATTGATTAAAAAACTTCTTATATCAGTAAGTGCCATTTTTGCATTACTTTTAATTTATTTTCTCCCCAATAAAGAAGAAGATTTAGTTATAAACCAAAAATTAGAATACGAAAACCAAGAAGTAATAACCAGTACTATTTTTTTACTTGATAATTATAACTATTTAGGTAAGACTAAAGTAGTAACTTCAAGTACTGAAATAGAAAATAAAGTAAAAGAATTAGTAAATGTTTTAATAAAAGATGGCGAAGGCGAAAATAAAATTCCTAGTGGTTTTGTTTCTATCTTACCGAGTGACACTAGAATATTAAGTATTTTATATAAAGATGGATTAGTGAAAATAAACTTTTCTAAAGAATTATTAGATATTGTCGCTTCTTTAGAAGAAAAAATGATTGAAGCAATCGTATACACCATTACATCAATCAATGAAGTTGAAAAAGTAATTATTTATGTCGAAGGAGATATTTTATCAAAATTACCTCAAACTGGTATTACTCTACCAAGCACTCTAGATAAAAACTGGGGAATTAACAAAACTTCTAACTTTACTAAAATTAACGATATAACGCAAGTAACCGTTTATTATTTAAATCGCTATAATGATAATTATTATTATGTTCCAGTAACTAAATATCTAAATGATAATCGAGATAAAATAAAAATTATTATCGAAGAATTAGCCAGTTCAAGCACTTATACTCCAAATTTATTAAGTTATTTAAATAATAATGCTGAATTATTAACTGTCAAAAAGGAAAATGATATAATGGAATTAACATTCAACTCTTATATCTTTAGTGACATTAATAATAAAAACATTTTAGAAGAAGTTATCTATTCTATTTGTTTATCAATTCAAGATAATTATGAAGTTAAAGAAGTTATTTTCAATGCTGAAGATTATAATTTAAAAACAGTTTTAAACGAAATAAAATAACCATTATTTCCTTGTAAATTCAATTATTACAAAACATCATATTATGAAATATATTTAGAAACTAAGTTTCTAAATTTTTGTTTTAAATGATAATTTACAACTTTTATAAATTAATTATCCTCAATTATTACTAAAACCTGTTAAGATATTTTCTCAAACATCATTTTTTCCGAATCAAATCTTGCCAATGCATCACCAAGTAGATAATTTATAAATTAATGGGATAAAATGTTATAAAAAAATACAAGGTTATTCCTTATATTTTTTAAATATCTAATATGGCGTCCTCGATACGATTCGAACGTACGACCGATCCCTTAGAAGGGGATTGCTCTATCCAACTGAGCTACGAGGACAGTTTGATTATCTAATATAACAAAATCAAATGCATTATGATTATACTACAATAAAATTAAAAATTCAATCCTTTTTTAAGATAAACCGCCATTTAATACTCCTATACGGCTCATCAGCATAATCAATGCCTACCCTTTTATCTGTAATATATTCACATGTATAATTATCATCTTCAATCCATAAATCATTAGAATCATAAATTTTAATATGATTTAATTCATTATTAATTGATAATGCTTTCGTTAACTTACCAGGTCCGTTATATCCTTCAACACATCTTATTAAAACGGCTTGCGGATCATTAACCAAACCAGTTACGATATTAAATAGATAATGAACTCCATAACATAAATAAATATAAGTATACCCACCCTCTTCATATAATATAAAATTACGATTTGTTTTTCCAAACCGAGCATGACAAGCTTTATCTTCTTCACCTTTGTAGGCTTCTGTTTCTGTAATTCGATATTTTAATATCTCCCCATCATTTAATCTTCTTACTAATAATTTGCCAATTAAATTTGGTGCCACTTCTAAAACATCTCTTTTAAAAAAAGCTAGTTTAAGTTTTGACATATCCTCACCTATACTGATTATATCATAATTTGAAATTAAAAATATATATGATATAATTGTATCGTAAACAATTTAAAAAGAAAGGATAATGAAATGAGTAAAAGAAGTTTAGTCGTATTAGCTGCTGGAATGGGGTCAAGATTTGGAGGAATTAAACAAATCGAACCAGTTGGACCAAGCAATGAAATTTTAAGTGAATATGGAATTTATGATGCTATTAGATGTGGGTTTGAAAGAATTGTTTTTGTTATAAGAAAAGAACATTTAGATATCTTTAAAAATGATGTTTGTAAAAAATATATGGATAAAATAGAGGTTTGTTTTGCCTTCCAAGAATTAGAAAACATTCCTAAAGATGTTAAAATCCCTGAAGGAAGGACAAGAATGTGGGGAACAACGCATGCTCTTTTAGCAGCCAAACCATATATTGATGGACCATTTGTTATGATTAATGCCGATGATTTTTATGGGTTAAATTCTTTTGAAAAAGCGAAAGATTTTTTTGACAATAATGATAATGAATTTGAATATATTACAATTAATTATCCATTTAAAGTAACAGCTTCTAAAAATGGTACTGTAAAAAGAGGTGTCTGTATTTCCAAAAATGGAGTAATTGAAAGTATTATTGAATCAGAAATTGAAGTAAACGATGATGTTAATATAGCAAGACCACTTAATGGAGAAAAAGAATTTCAAATAACTGATGACCAACCAGTTGCTGTTAATTTCTTCGGATTAAAACCAAGTATATTTAAATTACTAGAAGAAGATTTTGATGCTTTCATTCATGGTAATATTAATGAGAAATGTGAATGCTTAATGCCCGATACTATTAAAAATAATATTAACACAGGAAAAATTAAAATGTTTGAAGGTGTATCTACATCAAAATGGATTGGAATGACTTATTTAGAAGATCTTCCCCTAGTTAAAAATCAAATTAATAAACTAATTGAAGAAAATATTTACCCAAATAACCTTTGGAAATAATTTTTTGTTTTTTATTATAAAACACCATAACAAATTTTTATGGTGTTTTTTCATTTTGTTTACATACTATTAAATAAAAAAGGCAGGCCTTGTGTTTTTTCTACAATTTTTATGTTATACTCAATAATGAAGGAGTATATTTATGAATAATAATTTAGAAAACAATAACAATTATGTAAATAATCAAACAAATCCTACCCCTCAACCTGTGCAACCAACACCAAATAATAATTTAGGAAACAATAACAATTATGTAAATAATCAAACAAACCCTAACCCTCAACCTGTACAACCAACACCAAATAATAATTTAGAAAACAATAACAATTATGTAAATAATCAAACAAACCCTAACCCTCAACCTGTACAA
>CAZIFR010000018.1:6204-13489 GCA_964539185.1 uncultured Muribaculaceae bacterium
TAATCAAACAAACCCTAACCCTCAACCTGTACAACCAACACCAAATAATAATTTAAATCAAGAAGTTAAAGATGACAAACCTAACAAAAAAGGAAAAAAATTGCCTTTAATCATTGGACTAATAGTTATTATATTAGCTGTTGTTGCTGGATTAGTTTATTATAAGGTAAGTTCTAATCCGAAAAATGTCTTTATTAAAGGAATAAATAAGGCCTCTACTAATTTTAAACAGGTATCGGAAAAGTTCATAAACCCTAAAACAAACATAATAGGAAGTGTAACTACTACTGGTAGCATGAATTTTAACATGAACTTCAATATTGAAAATTTGGTATATAATGATCCAGAAACAAGTGCAATGATCTCAACACTTATTGATAAGCTTAATATGATAAAAATAGATTATAATTATCAAAAGGATGTAGATAATAACAAAATATTATTAAATTTAAATACCTATATGACAGAAAAAAAATTATTGCAACTAAAATTGTTCAGCGATAATCAAAAACAATATATCTTTTTACAAGATTTATACGATAAATATATTGAAATTAGCATGCTAAACAATCTAGAAGATAACGATGTCGAGCAAATGGTTGAAGATATAATGTTTTTATTCGAAACAGTAGGTAAAAGTATAATCGATAATATTAAAGATTCATATATAACAACTGAAAAAACGACAATTGTCCTAAATAATAAAGATACAAAAGTTAATAAATCTATTTTAAATTTAAACGCTGCAAATCAAAAAGAAATAAGTAAAGCAGTTATTAGTGATTTAAAAAATAATGAAAAAATAATAGAAATTGATAAAAAATACAATTTTGGGATACAAGAACTAACAGTTGAGGAAATTGAAGATGAAGTTTATGACGATTTTACTTTGACTGTATATTATTCTAAACTTACTAATAATATAGTTAAACTTGAACTTATAAGTCCAACTGATAACCAAAGTATTTCTTATACTATTGGTAATGAAAGTATTTTAGAAAGCATTACTAATGGAAAAAGCGATTTCAAATTAACATTTAAAAATCAAGATAATAAATTTAATATTACACTAAAAATTGAAGATGTTACAGTGGCTAGTATTGAAGGAGAAACAGTTAATGATAACTATACTTATAAATTCTCTTTAAATATTGAAGAAATAACTATTTCAGGGGAAGGAAGTATCAAAATCGAAATATTAAAAGATAATGAAGAGTATAATGCAACGGCTGATTTTACTATTGAAGTTAAACAACAAGGTGAAAATTTGGGTAAAATTAATATTAAAGCTAATGAGAAAACTACTAAAGGTGCTAATGTTAATGAAAATATAACCAATGCTATTCATTATGAAAATATTACTGAAGAAGATATGGAAGAAATTACCAATAATATATATTCAATTTTATTTGATATTCTAAGCGATTAAAAAAATCAAGAACTTTATGAGAGTTCTTTTTTTTACCTTGACACTATTGAAAAAAATTAATTGAAAATCAAAATCTAATATGTTATACTAACTATGATAGGTTGGTGTGATGATGGAAGCTTGGACAAATTTTAAGGGGAATATTTGGAAAGAAAAAATAAATGTTGAGGATTTTATTTTAAATAATTATACAGAGTATACCCAAGATGAATCCTTTTTAACTCCAATAAGCAATAAGACAAAAAACTTAGTAAAAAAAATAGATAATTTAATCAAACAAGAAACTATAAAAGGAATTCTCGATATTGATACTAAAAATATTTCTGGTATTAACAATTTTATCCCTGGTTATATTGATAAAAAGAATGAAATAATAGTGGGCCTTCAAACTGATAAACCACTTAAAAGGATTATCAATCTTTACGGTGGAACGAGAATGGCCTATAACGCTTTAAATGCTTATAACTATAAATTAGATAAAAGTGTCGATAAATATTTTAATTCATTTAGAAAAAATCACAATGATGGTGTTTTTGATGCTTACACTGATGAAATAAAAAAAGTGCGTAAAAGTGGTTTGATAACCGGCCTACCCGATGCTTATGGTCGAGGTAGAATTATTGGTGATTATCGTAGAATCCCATTATATGGAATTGATTTTTTAATTGAAAAAAAACAAAAAGACTTAAAACAATTAAAAACAATCAATGAAGAAACAATTAGATTAAGAGAAGAAGTTAGTGAACAAATAAAAGCTCTTAATGAAATAAAAAGTATGGCTCATCAATATGGCTTTGATATTTCTAAACCAGCCCTTACAGCTAAAGAAGCAACCCAATGGTTATATTTTGGATACCTAGCAACTATTAAAGAAAATAATGGGGCAGCTATGAGTTTAGGTCGAACTTCAACCTTTTTAGATATTTATATCGGAAGAGATTTATATAACAATATCATAAGTGAACAAGAAGCCCAAGAGATTATCGATCAATTTGTTTTAAAATTAAGACTAGCTAGACACTTAAGAACCCCTGATTATAATGAATTATTTGCTGGTGACCCAACTTGGATTACCGAAGCTATTGGGGGAATGAATTCCAATAATCAAAGTTTGGTAACGAAAAATTCATTTCGCTATTTACACACTTTAATAAATTTAGGAACTTCACCAGAACCTAATTTAACTATTTTATGGTCAAAGGAATTACCTCTTAATTTTAAAAAATATTGTTCTAAAATATCAATATTAACTGATTCAATTCAATATGAAAATGACGATCTAATGCGTCCTATTTATGGCACGGATTATGCCATAGCTTGTTGTGTTTCCGCCATGAGAATTGGTAAACAAATGCAATTTTTTGGTGCTAGATGTAACTTAGCTAAAGCTCTTTTATATTCAATTAATGGTGGCTATGACGAGATAACTGGTAATTTGGTATTAGAAGGAATTGACAAGAATAACGATGATATTTTAAATTATGAAACTATTATTAATAACTACTGTCATGTTTTAAAACAAACAGCTAAAATATATGTTGATGCTATGAATATTATTCATTATATGCACGATAAGTATGCTTATGAAAAAAGTCAAATGGCTTTTCATGATACAAACATTGAACATTTAATGGCTTTTGGAATTGCTGGGCTTTCGGTTGCAACTGATTCATTATCAGCAATTAGATATGCGAAAGTTAAACCAATTAGAAATGAAAATGGACTTGCTGTTGATTTTGAAATAATAGGTGATTATCCTAAATATGGAAATGATGATGACCGAGTAGATAATATTGCTGTTGCTATTGTTAAAACCTTTATTAATGAATTAAAACGATATCCATTATATAAAAATGCTAAACATACCTTATCCGTTTTAACAATAACTTCAAATATTGTATACGGTAAAAAAACAGGATCAACACCTGATGGAAGAAAAGCAGGAACACCTTTTGCTCCTGGTGCTAATCCAATGCATGAAAGAGATACAAATGGAGCCTTAGCGTCTTTAAATTCCGTAGCTAAAATTCCATATCAAGATACATGTCAAGATGGAATTTCAAATACCTTTTCCATCGTTCCTGATGCTTTAGGACATTCCTCAGATGAAAAAATAAATAATCTAATTAACATTTTAGATGGTTATTTTAAACAAGGTGGTCACCATTTAAATGTTAATGTATTAAATAAAGAACAATTAATAGATGCTATAAAAAATCCCAATAAATATCCTAATTTAACAATAAGAGTTTCTGGATATGCCGTAAGATTTAATAAATTAAATAAAGAGCAACAATTAGAAGTAATAAGTAGAACTTTCCATGAGGTTGTATGAAAGGATATATTAATTCTATCGAAACAATGGGTTTAGTAGATGGCCCTGGAATCAGATTTGTTGTTTTTATGCAAGGATGTAAATTACGTTGTTTATACTGCCACAATCCTGAAACATGGCAATTAAATGATGGATATGAAATTACCCCTCATGAATTATTAAATCAAATACTAAAATATAAAAATTACTTTGGTAGTGACGGAGGAGTGACGTTCTCAGGAGGAGAACCTTTAATCCAACAAGATTTTTTATTAGAAATTTTAAAATTATGTAAAAAAAACAACATCAATGTTTGTTTAGATACTGCTGGAATGATTGGGAAAAATAATTCTGAAATATTAAAATATACCGATTTAGTTCTAATGGATATTAAAGCTTTAGATGAAGAAAAATATAAATACTTAACTGGCGGTAATATTAATGTTCAAACAGATTTTTTAAAACTATGTAATAAACTAAATAAAAGAATATGGATTAGACAAGTTATAATTCCTGATTTTAATGATAATGAAGATTATATTTTATCCTTAAGAAAATATTTATCTGATTATACTATTGAAAAAATTGAATTTTTGCCTTATAATACTATAGGAGTTCACAAATATAAAAAGTTAAACCTTCCATATAAGTTAAACAATATAAATGCAATGGATAACCAAAAATGTGAACAACTTTATGAATATTATGATAAAGTCCCTATTTAAGGGATTAATGAGTGATTAGCTCAGTTGGTTAGAGCGCTACGTTGACATCGTAGAGGTCGTAGGTTCGAGTCCTATATTACTCACCAGATTGTTCTAAAAAAGTTCGTGAAAAAGCGAACCTTTTTTTGTGAATAACAAAAAAATTATAAATTTTTATCAATATATATTGATAAAAAAAGTTGTTTGAAACAACTTTTTCTTATACTTTAGTTTTAATTTCATTATTAATCATAGTAATAAATTTATCTATATCAATAGTGATAGTCTCTTCACTACCATATTTTCGATAACTTATTTTATTTTCATCCATTTCCTTTTGACCAATAATCAGTGTATATGGATTTTTGTTAACGACACTTTGTCTCATTTTATAACTTAATTTTTCTTCACGATAATCTACTTCCACTCTTATATTATTTTCAAGCAATATATTTTTTATTTGTTCACAATAATTTGAATGATTTTCATTGTTAACTGGAATTATGTTTACTTGAACTGGTGATAACCATAATGGAAAAGCCCCTGCATAATGTTCAATTAAAATTCCGATGAATCTTTCAATCGATCCATAAATAACACGATGCAACATAACTGGTCTTTTTTTCAAACCATCTGAATCAATATAACTTAAATCAAATCTTTCAGGCATTTGCATATCTAATTGAATAGTTCCACACTGCCATAATCTTCCTAAAGAATCAGTTATTTTAAAATCCAACTTCGGACCATAAAAAGCTCCATCACCAATGTTTAATTTATATTCCCTACCAGCATTAACAATAGCTTTTTTTAAAGTTTCTTCAGCCTTATCCCAAGTCTCTATTTGACCAATGTATTTATCAAGTGGACGAGTAGATAATTCAATACTGTAGTTTAAATTAAATACTTTATATATTCGATCAATGAAATTAATTAATCTAATTATCTCTTCTTCAATCTGATTTTCAGTCATAAATAAATGAGCATCATCTTGAGTAAAATTACGAACTCTAAATAACCCACTAAGTGCTCCACTAGCTTCATGGCGATGAACAAGTCCTAATTCAGCAATGCGAAGTGGTAAATCTTTATAAGAATGTAAGCCGTTTTTATATACTAACATTCCTCCTGGACAATTCATTGGTTTAATAGCAAATTCTTTATCATCAATTACTGATGTATACATATTTTCTTTATAATTATACCAATGACCTGATATCTCCCACAATTCTTTATTTAACATTATTGGTGTTTTAATAAATTCGTATCCTTCTTTAGTATGTTCTTGATACCAATAATTTTCTAATTCATTTCTAATAATCATTCCTTTAGGCAAGAAGAACGGAAATCCCGGCCCATATTCACTAATCATAAATAACTCTAATTCCCTACCCAATTTACGGTGATCTCTTTTTTTAGCTTCTTCTAAAAAATTCAAATAATCATTTAAATCATTTTCAGCTTCAAAACATATTCCATATATTCTTTGTAACATTTTATTTTTAGAATCACCTTTATAATATGCACCACTTACTTTAAGTAATTTAAAATGTTTTAATTCTTTAACTGTATCAACATGAGGACCACGACATAAATCTGTAAAATCCCCTTGAGTATAACAAGAAATAATTTGGTCATCTCCAATATCATTAATCAAATCAATTTTATATGGATCATTTGCAAATTTTTTTAAGGTTTCCTTTTTACTTAACTCTTCACGATATATTCGTTTGCCATCTTTAGCAATCTTTTTCATTTCCTTTTCAATATTAAGTAAATCTTCTTCTTTTATTACTTTATCACCCAAATCAATATCATAATAAAATCCTTCTTCAATAACTGGTCCCACCCAAAATAAAGCCTTGGGGTATAAATGCTTTATAGCTTGTGCTAATAAATGTGCGCAACTATGATTTAAAATACTTAATCTTTCATTTTCTTTTATATTTATCATTTTCTCATTCCTTCCATATCTTTTTCATCACATCTAATTTCCCTCATTAAGCCTGATAGTTCTTTTCTGACCATTAATATTTCGTTTTTTGTTTGGAAATATTCTTCATCATCACTTTCTTTTTTTTGCAAAGTTTGTTTTAATTTTAATTTAAACAAAGTATCACGTAAATGTTTATATTTTTGTTTGTTTTCTAACTTTTCCATCTAATCACCTTTTCTTCAAAAAAAAACCAAAAAGCAAAGGAGTGTTAATTAAACACGGTACCATCCTTCTTTGGTCTTAATTACAATAACGGGTTTATCCGAACATTTATATATAGGTAGTAACTTTTAAATATTTATATTAGTCTCTCACCCTCACTAACTCGCTTTTAAAAAATTAATTTAAAAATCATGTCCTATAAAATGTTTATATTTATATTTTATCACACATTTTACTTTTGTCAATAACATTATTTAGTTCTCATATTCATTTGTGTTTAACTTTCTAACATAATCAAACTTTGGTTTATTTTAAGAAATGGCTGCGCCATTAAGATAAAGCTACGTTCTCAGAAACGAACCATTCTGTCTCGTAAGTAGATAATAATAACAAGTTATTATTATCTAGCATAAACTACAGGCAGAAAAGAATGCCTCACGCCCGCATAGCCATTAGCGTTGGTGAAGGCAAAGACACCCACACCAGAACTGTAGTACCAAAAACCACCACGACTGAAGAAAGGAAAAGAATGAGTGGGACTATAATAGGGCATATAAGAATAATCGGTATTCCAACTACCACTCCAATTACCAATCCAGTCACTTCCATTGTATCTATATGGGTTAGTACTTGTTTCAAATACGCCATCACCATATATTGTTTTATCATAATTCATTCCA
>CAZIFR010000019.1:0-13116 GCA_964539185.1 uncultured Muribaculaceae bacterium
ATTGCCTATATAATTATTTAAAACCTTACTAACATATTCACTATTACCATATGTTGGCTCTTTCCATTTCATATCAGTATCAAGTCTTTCAGATATTTTTTCATAATATACTTGAGGATTACTATGAGCGTCTCTAACCAACTCCATCCATCCTAAATCTTCATAATTCATCATTACATCATCAACAGTAGTTCCTTTTTGATTGGCATATTCAATTAAAATCTGTTCCATCATCTTCTCACCATAATTATAGGATTGAATGGCTAAATATGTATTACCTTTATATCTATTTAAACAATTTTGAAAAAGCATCGTTCCAATTTTAACATTAGTATCATAATCAATTAAATTATTCTCTGTTATTTGAACAGTTTCTTCTTGATTGGTAGTGTAATTAAAAGCACTAACTACTGAACCAATATGAACATTCTCAATTTGAGAAATACCATAAGCATATCCATTAAAACGACGACCACCAGGTATTGTATTGGCGTGATCTAAGCTAGATTCGGTTAAGATAATAGCTAGAAACAAATAAGGATCTAGTTGATAATCATTGGCATATTTTTCCAAAGAAGTAAATTGACCACTATTTACAAAACTAGTAATTAAATTATTAGTATATTCATCAACATTAGAAGTTGTTTCTAATGGGGTTTCAACATCCTCAACTGGTTTTTCTATTGCTACTTCTATTACTTCAGATGGTACTGTCTCATTAATAGAAATAAATTTATCTGAGTCATAGTTATGTTTATTAAACATTCCTTTAGAGTCTAAATACTCAAAAAGTTTACCTCTAGCAATATTATAACCTGCTGTAAAGATAATAGATAAAGCTAAAGCAGAAGCCATGAATCTTTTATAATTAATGTTTCCGACTTTATTTCTATCAACAATAGGAACATTAATTGTTCTTATAATATCTGAATATAACTGATTTTGATGATATATATCATAATCCTTAAGAACTAATACAGCATCATTATTATATAATTTTAAATTATTTTCTTTAATAACAGCTCTATTAAATTCTTTAGAAATTTGCATTAAAGAAAACATGATTTTTTGTTTATCAAAGGTTGTGAATTGCTTTTCATTTTCCTTAATTCTTATATATGGTTGATTATCATACATCCCTAACTGAACTATTGTCATTTATTTCCACCTACTAACACTTAAACCATCACCAACATTAATAAAAATAGTTTCAAAGTCTTCATTTGTTTTTAAAAATTGGGTATAGTTATTAATCTTTTTGACCAACTGTCTAACACGTTTATTTTTAATATTATCAACATTTGAAGTAAACCCATGAAAATTAATATTATCTGTTATAATAAAACCATTTTTATTTAAATTAAATTTGAATTTTTCAAAAAAATCAATATTATGAGATTTAGATGCATCGATAAAAATTAAATCAAATTTTTGACTTAATTCAATATTAAAAATATCATCATTGATAATCTCAATTTGATTTTGTAAATTTAAACGTTCGACATTTTCAATCGCTTGAACATATCTTTCTGTATCTCGTTCAATCGTCTTAACTTTAATTTGTTTATCTACTAACGCCATATTGATAGCTGAATAACCAATAGCAGACCCCAGTTCTAAAATAGTTTGGATATTATTTTCTAAAATAAAATTTAGTAAATAATCTAATCCATCTTTTTCCATTATAGGAACATAGTTATTAACAGCATACTCTATAATTTTTTTCATTAATTATCACACCAATTATTTTCTCTTTTTAATTTTAAAATAGTTATATCATGTCCCGACTGATTATAGTTAAAATAAGTTTTCCCACTACAATCAGCTACAAAATAATAGTAATTATGGTCTGTAGAGTTTATAACAGCTTCAATTGATTCTAAACTAGGATTACTAATGGGTCCAATGGGTAGTCCTTTAAAACAAGTTCCTCTAGTATTATAATTATTACAAGCTTGTAATTGATTATTAGTTAATCCCTGCTTCCAATCATCAATTTTCTCAGCATAATATGTAGTAACGTCACTACCTAAAAACCAATTATTTTCTAAACGATTATAAAAAACGCCAGCAACACCCTTACGATCACTACTTGTAGACCCTTCTAATTCAATCATAGAAGCTAATGTTAATAGTTTGTGAATTGAGTAATTACTTGATTCAATTTGTTCTTTATATTGTAAAAGCTTTCTATTCATTTCATCTAACATTTTTTTAAATATTTCTTTAACTGTTACGTCTTTATTTAAAAAATTATATGTATCAGGAAACAAATATCCTTCTAATGAATAATAAAGTTTTTCATTAATAATATCATCTGTAATAAACCAATAATTATTTTTAAGTTCTTGTAAATATGATGAATCTTTTAATAAACGATAGACATCTTCTTCCGTATTATTAGTATTTTCAGTTATTAGTTTGGTAATACCTCTCATATTTAAACCTTCTCTAAAAGTAATCGTTATATCATCATTATAACCATTTTCGTGGGACAAAATGTCGACTATTTGTTTAACTCCCATACTTTCATTTAACACATATATTCCAGCATATAATTTATCAGGATTAAAAATTTTAATATAAACTTTATAAAAACTAATCGATTTGATTAAATTCTTTTCTTTTAATAATTCAGCAACACTTAAATATGTATGACTATCAGTAATTTCAAGAATAATTTCATCATTATTCTTACTTACTGGTCCAATCGCATAGTTATATGTAAGACAAATAGTTACAATTATGATAGCGGTAAAAACAGCAAAAAACTTTGCTATCTTGTAGTACTTCTCCATAATTAAAACTATTCTGTTTCTTCTGGCTTATTAGCTTGGGTATTTTTAATTTCTTCTTGTAACTCATTTAAAATAGTTTCTATTATTTTCCACTCTTTTTCTGTTGTAATTGGTTCCAGATTTAAGTTTTCTTGATCTGGTGTATAAATTGAAGCATATACTTTTGTATTTCCTTGATCATCTATCGTATTATCAGTATAAACGATATAATTTTTATTTGTTTCATCTGATTCAAAGGTAAATAAAACCTCACATTCAAGTTCTTTTCCTTGTTCATCGGTTACTTTAAACGTCATTTTTTCATCTTTCATTTTTATTTCTCCTATCTAAATAAGTTTGTAATATAATAGTAGCTGCTAAACTATCAACTTTTGCTTTCCGTTTTTTTCGCGACATATTAGCTTCTAGCATATAATTATGAGCTGAAACCGTAGATAATCTTTCGTCTTGTAAAAAAACAGGTAATTTAAAGCAATTTTCTAGTTTATTTTTAAAGGTGATGGTTGCCTCGGCTCTTGGTCCAATTGTATTGTTCATATTTTTAGGAAAACCTAAAACCAAATAACTAACTTTAAACTCTTCGATGATTTCTTTTAATTTTTTTAATAATTCTTCATCATCATAATATTTTAAAGTATTTAAATTATTGGCAATCGTACCAGTTTCATCTGATAATGATAAACCTAAGGTTTTAGTTCCTAAATCAAGTCCTAAAAAACGCATTAATTAATAAACTTTTCAACTAAAACTTCAATTATTTGATTACGATCAAATTGAGTGATTTTAGTTCTAGCTTCTTTGTGACTTGAAATATATCCAGGATCACCACTCATTAAATAACCAACAATTTGGTTTGTTGCATTATAACCACGTTCTTCTAAACTTTCAATCACTTCTTTAAGGGTATCGATAATTAAAGCTTTTTGAAACGCATCATTGGAATAAATTTTTGTTTTTTCCATGAATTATCAGCTCCTTTAGATTACAATTTAATTTTAACATTTTTTTAAACATTTTACAAGTTATAATAATTAATTTGTTGTTATTTAAAATAATAAAAACCATATACTAATTTTTAAAACTAATATATGATTTTAAATTATTTTAAAATAGCTTTAATTCTTCTAATACCAGCACTACTTGCTTCTTCTTTAATAATTTTAAATGTACCTAACTCTTTAGTGTTTTTAACATGAGGTCCCCCACATAATTCACTAGAAATATTACCAATTTGATAAACATTAACTAAATCGGGATATTTATCAATAAACATACATTCAGCTTTCGATACTAGCGCTTCTTCTTTCGTCATTTCTTTAGATATTACTTCTATTTGTTCATGAATCCAATCATTAACTAATTGTTCAACTTGTTGAAGTTCAAGATCAGTTAACTTATGATCGCAATTAAAGTCAAAACGTAACCGTTCTGATGTAATATTCGATCCTCTTTGATGAACATCATTACCAACAACTTTTTTTAAAGCAGCATTAAGTAAATGCGTTGCTGTATGAAGTTTAGTTTCTAAATCTGAATTTCCAGCTAAACCACCTTTAAATTTATTTTCAGCTCCTGCTCTTGATTTTTCTTGATGTTCTTTAAATTTGTCTTTAAATCCATCGACATCAACCGTAATGTTTTGTTCATAAGCTAGTTCTACTGTTAATTCAATTGGGAAACCATATGTATCATATAACTTAAATGCTAAATCTTTATTTAAGTATTTAACAGTTAAATTATTTACCATTTTTTCAAATTCTTTTAATCCTTTTTCCAAAGTACGATTAAATTTGTGTTTTTCTTTCGTTAATTCATCTAAAATAATATTTTTATTTAGCTTTAATTCACTATAATACTTACTATATTTATTAATTATAAGTTCCGCTATTTCATTATCCCAAGATGAATCAAGATTGATATTTAATTTACGAGCATGTCTGATAGCTCTTCTAATTAATCGTCTTAAAATATATCCTTGATCGGTATTAGATGGTTTAATACTGGTTGAATCTCCTAAAATAAAGATGGCTGCTCTTAAATGATCAGCAATAATTCTCATTGATACTCCATTACCAATATATGGTAAATTAGTAATTTCTTCTAATTTTTTAATTACATCTAACCAAACTGATGAAAGATAATTGTCATCGACGCCCTCTAAGGCAGCCACAACTCTCTCATAACCCATCCCAGTATCGACATTTTTATTTTCTAATTCTGTTAGTTTTCCATCGACATCTTTATAATATTCTATAAAAACATTATTCCAAATTTCAACCCAACGTTCATCTTCTGGATTGAATTTAATAGGAACCGGATCTTTACTTCGCCAATAAAAAATTTCAGTATCACTACCACAAGGCCCTGTTTCTCCAGCAATCCAAAAATTATCTTTAACACCTAGATAAGCTATTTTTTCATCTTTAATCCCTAAATTTTTCCATACATTAGCACTAATTTCATCTTTTGGAATATCTTTATTTCCTTCAAAAACAGTTACCGCTAATTTTTCTAATGGAATTTTTAAAATATCAGTTAAAAATTCAAAACTATAATTAATAGATTCCTCTTTAAAATAATCTCCTAATGACCAATTACCTAACATTTCAAAAAAAGTATGATGTGTTTTATCGCCAACACTATCTAAATCATTAGTGCGAATACATTTTTGATAATTTACCAACCTTTTTCCATAAGGATGCCTCTGACCCGTAAAATAAGGAATTAATGGTTGCATACCAGCGGTATTAAATAAAACAGAGGGGTCATTTTCAGGAACAATCGGTGCTGAGGGAATTTGTTTATGGCCTTTTGCAATAAAAAAGTTAATGTATAAATCTTTTAAATTCACTTTAAACCTCTTTTAATATTTCATCTAGTCTTTTTTCATGGTCTTCTACTGTTCCATTATTAAAAATATAATAATCAGCATACGCAATTGGTCCTGCTTTGGCAATATTTTCAATTTCTGAAATATCTCTTTTTATTGCATCCTCTTGAGAAAATGGGCGAATTGGTCTTTGACTTAATCGATTGTATCTAATCTTTTTATCTGAAATAACAGCTATTACTTTTAAATCATCATGAAATTCATTTTTTAAAATAGTTAACTCATCCCATGAATATAAACCATCTAAAACAACATTACCATTTTTAGCATATCCCTTTATTTTAGGTAATAATATTTTAGCAAATGCTCCCATTCCTAAATCTTCACGTAATTTTTCTCTCATCATCTTTTCGTTATCTGGGGTTATTTCTAAATTAGCTTCCTTTAACTTTTCCATAGTAACATTACCAAAATAAACTTTTTGGTATCCTAAACTTTCTAAGTGTTCTGAAGCAACTGATTTCCCTGCTCCACACATTCCAACTACAGCAATAATTTTATTCATAATCTGCCTCCAATATTTTTATTAAATCTTCTTTTAATTTTTCTATTTTATCATTTTCAAGATAATAATCAAATTGATCATAATTATCTAGAGCTGTTTCAGTTAAATGATTCTTTTCATCTAAACTTAAATTATTATTATAATAACTTCGATTAATCCGAATTGTTGTTATATTATTAAAAACTTTCTTAGGTATTTCTATTTCATCGATTAATCTTGCATCAGTTATGATAATGATGTCAAAAAAGTAACTATAAACTTTAATGTCTTCGATAATCCTTCTAATTAACAATTGATCATCAAGATTATTTTTTATTAATTCTATTCCTAAATTTTGTAAAAGCTCGCGTGGCTTATTATTATCATCTATCTTTCCAATAATGTTTTGAACATAATTTTTCAAATAATAAGCATAAGAAATTCTAATACTTTTTTTATTTTCATAATATTTGGTTATCATATTAGCTACTTCATCTTTACCACTTCTGGCTTTACCAGATAAGATAAATATTTTGGGATTTCGATATATAAATTCCATATTAACCACTTCTTTCATCATAACAAAAATTAAATGTTAATCACATTTAACTTTTTGTTCTCTAAAATTCAAAATTTCATATTTATTATCAAGATAATTAAAGATAGCTTTTAAAACCCCGATAATTGGCGTTGAAACAACCATTCCAATAATACCAAAGAAATTTCCGAAAATAAGTAAACCGACAATAATCGTTACAGGACTTAATTTAGTTGTTTTACTCATAATTATCGGTTGAAGGAAATTACTTTCTAACAATTGAACCAAGGTTATAAAGATTAAGACTGAAATACCTATTGGTGTTCCTTGAGTAAATCCGACAATAACTGCCGGAATCCCACCAATATATGGTCCAGCATATGGAATGACATTGGTAATAGCACAAAAAACAGCAAATAATAGTGGTGATTTTAAACCAATAATAGAAAAACCAACAGCTGAAACAACAAAGACAATTAACATATCAAATAATGTTCCTTGAATAAAACTTTTTAATGGAACATTTATTTGATGAAGAAAGTTTTTTACTTCATCACGATATTTGATTGGAATTAACAAATATAAATTTTTACAACTACGGTCAAAGTTAATTAATAGGAAAAAGCCAATCAGTAATCCAATAATGAACAATCCTAAACTAGAAAACCCTGCTTTAACAATATTAACTAAAATTTCTGGTAATGAGCTAGTTAAATTTGTTCCAAATAGTTCTAATTTTTGAAATAAATCAGCTTTCATAACTTCGACATTTAAGCTTTGAATATTTTCTAGTTTGATAAATACATCATTAATCAATTTTTCTGCACTGTCAAAAACAGCTGGTAAAGTATTAGAAACAAGTTCATTTGTTTGTGAAGATAAAATAGGAATCAAGGAATTAACAAATATTACCATAAGTCCAATAAAGACAATATAACAAGATAATGATCCAATAATTCTTCTTATTCCATAGTTTTCCAGATATTTAACAACTGGGTCTAATAACCAGGCAATAAATAAACCGACGAATAAAGGACTTATAATATTTATAATGGTTATTACAAAGGGAAATATTTTGATTTCTTTTAAAACCATTATTCCGGCATAAAAACCGACAATTATCATTAAAACGAATAATATTTTTAATATTTTATAGGTTAAACTAATTAAATCATTTAATTTTCCGACATTAAAATCCTTTTTCATTCTAAACACGCATTAACTCCTCTTCTTTTTGCTTTAACTTTTCATCTACTAATTTATTATATTTATTAATCAAATCTTGAATTTCACCAGTATAATATTTGGTGTCATCTTCATTAGTGTCAAGTTTTTTAACATCATTATTAGCATCTTGACGAATATTTCTTAAAGCAATTTTCCCTTCTTCAGCAATCGTTTTAACTTGTTTAACATATTCTTTTCTTGTATCTTCAGTTAAAGCTGGAATATTTAAGATAATTATCTCCCCATTATTGTTTGGTGTTAATCCAATATTGGCTTCATAAATACCTTTTTCAATAGCCCCCAAAGCACTTTTATCAAAAGGTTTAATCGATAACTGTCTAGCTTCAGGAATAGAAATATTAGCTAATTGTTTTAAAGGTGTGGGTACTCCATAATAATTAACATTCACTCCGTCCAAAATACTTGGATTAGCTCTTCCAGCTCGGATATTAGTAAATCTTTTTTCCATATTTTCAATTGTTAATTCCATTTTTGTTTCGGTTTCGAATAAAATTTCATCCATAAATACTCTCCTTAATTTCATTTAATCGTTTTTGATAGTCACCACTTGTTATATAACTTCCTATAACTATTATATCAGATTTTAAAACAAATTGAACCGTTGTTGCATTTATTCCCCCATCAACCGAAATTAAATATTGATATTTGTTTTTTAATCTTAAATCATAAAGTTTATCAATTTTATCAATACTTTCCATTATAAACTCTTGACTACCATATCCTGGTTCAACACTCATCACTAAGACTAAATCAAGAACGGGTAATAAATCAATAATTTCATTAACATCAGTCGCTGGTTTAATTGATAATCCTACTTTAATATTTTTTTCTTTAAGATATTTTATTACTGGTTTAATATCCTGATTTACTTCATAATGAATGGTTATAAAATCTGGGTTTAACTTTTCATAATCGTTTATATATTTTATAACGTCTTGAACCATTAAATGAATATCTAATGGTTTTTTTAAGCTTATAACTTCCCTTAATTTTTCAAAAGCTAATGTTTTATTTAAAACAAATTGACCATCCATTATATCGAGATGAAGATAATCGATGTTTAAATCAGTTAATTTTTGAATATTAGTTTTTAAATTTTCTTTTATTCCTAGAAAAGATACTGATATTTTCAAACTTAATCACCTTCTTTTGACAATGTCTTTTTTAATATATTTAATATAATTATCATATCTGGTTTTTAAAACTTCATTGTTTACCTGTCTTTTAACTTCACAATCGACTTCTTCATCATGCATACAATCTCGGTAAGCGCACAATGATTTAAACTCGCTAAATTCAATTATATTATCTCTAACATCACTTGAAGTCATTTCATTAAATGAAACTAATGAAAATCCTGGAGTATCAACACACATTCCCTGTTCTAATTCAATTAATTCAACGTGCCTAGTCGTATGCTTGCCTCGTCCTAAAGCGGTTGAAATTTCATTTGTCTTTAGCGATAATGAAGGATCAATTAGATTAAGTAAGGTCGATTTCCCTGCTCCACTTTGACCAGTAAAAACGGTGATTTTACCATGAAAAATCTGTTTAATTTTTTCCATTTCACTATTATAGAAAACCTGATAACCAATTTTTGTATAATAAGTTTTTATTTCATTGATATTAGATAGATCATTTAAAAGATCTAGTTTAGTAAAGCAAATAATTGGTTTTATATTATTAAACTCAACTATACATAATAATTTGTCAAGTAAATATAAATCAAGATCTGGAGTTTTAACACTAGCAACAATTAAGCATTGATCGATATTACTAACTAAGGGACGAATTAAATAGTTTTTTCTTTTTAAAATTTCTTCGATAATTAATTTTATTTCATCAAAAATAACATTATCTCCAACAACGGGAGTTATATTCAAATTACGGAATTTACCTCTAATTCGACATTCATACTTTCTATCAGCTAAGACAGTATATTGATTACTAATTATTTTTACTATTTTTCCCTGCATTATTCACTATCTTCTATATCGGGAATATTAGATCTAACCGTAACCGTAATTGTTAAAGTAGAACCACTAATTACCTCACCGGTACGATTTTGTTTAATTACTTTACCTTCTTCGTATTCATCTTGAATTACTTCTTCCATTTTTAAAGTAACATTATATTTATCACAAAAAGCTTGTATATCATCAACACTCCAACCTTCTTCGACAAAATCAGGATACTCAGCAATATAAACAGCGTAGTAAATCACAATCGCATCACCTTTGTTTAATTTTGTTCCTGCTTCAACACTTTGCTTAATAATATTATTTTCTCGATATTTA
This sequence comes from uncultured Muribaculaceae bacterium, assembly GCA_964539185.1. Classification (GTDB taxonomy): domain Bacteria; phylum Bacillota_I; class Bacilli_A; order RF39; family UBA660; genus Faecisoma. The sequence goes on from CAZIFR010000019.1 coordinate 10,256, forward strand.
CCTTGGTCTTCCTTAGCTATTTTTTCAGGTTCAACTAAAACAATTAAACCAGCATTTTCTAAATTGGCCTGAACACTTCGATAATCTTTACCAATATAGTCTTCAATTGTTACTTTACCACTTTCTTTAGCTATAATAATCGTAATCATTGTTCCTTTTTTGACTGTCCTTCCAATCGATGGATCTGTTCCTAAAACTTTTCCTACTTCTAGTTCATCGCTTTCTTTTTCTTCAACATCACTAGCAATATTAAAACCTTTATCTCTTAAAACAGATTCAGCTTCATTAATGGTCATATTATAAACATCTGGGATTAATATATCTTCAACTTTAGCTAGTTTTGGATATAAAATGATTGTTAAGCAAATGATAGCAATTAAAGATGCCACTATCCCACCTGTAATCCATAATAATTTGTTTTTCTTATTTTCTTTTTTAGGTTTTGACACCTCTTCAACTCCTTTGTCATCTTTCATCACTCTACTTAAATTAGGCATTACTTTCGTTTCCTCTAATTCATGTTCAGGATATTTATAAATCAATCTTTTTTCTTTCATTCCATCTTCTGTTAAAGCATTTTTAATATCCTCAGCCATTTCTCTTACACTATTATAACGATTCTTAGGATTTTTAGCACATGCTTTAAAAATGATATTTTCAATTGATTGAGGAATATCAGGATTGGTTTTACGAATGCTTGGAAGGGGTTCCTTCATTTGTTTAATAGCAATTTCAACGGCATTATCCCCTTTAAAAGGAACTCTACCAGTTAATAATTCGTACATTAAAATACCTAAAGAGTAAATATCGCATTTAATTGTTGAAGTTCCACCATTGGCTTGTTCAGGGGGTAAATAATGAACCGATCCCATGACCGAATTAGTTTGAGTCAACTCATTACTATTTAAAGCCATAGCAATTCCAAAATCAGTAATTTTAACTCTACCATCTTCTAATATTAAAACATTTTGGGGTTTAATATCACGATGAATAATATAACTATCATGAGCACAAATAATTCCACTAGTTAACTGTGACATGATATCAATTACTTCTGGTAATGTTAGTCCTCCTCGTCTTTTAATTAACGATTTTAAAGTTTTACCATCGACAAATTCCATTACTATATAGTATTTGCCATTATCTTCACCAACGTCATACATTTCAACAATATTAGGATGACTTAATTTACTTGCTGATAAAGCTTCTCTTTGAAATCTTCTAACAAACTTCTCATCATCAGCTAAATCACCTCTTAATACCTTAACTGCAACATTACGGTCTAAAATGATATCTTTAGCTAAATAAACATTAGCCATACCACCTTCACCAATTGTCTTAATTATTTGATATCTATCATTTATCTTATCACCTTTTGTTATCATACTTCACCATCCTTCTTTAAAAATGCAATCGATATATTATCTGTTCCACCTCGATTATTACATTTTGTAATTAATTTTTTTAATTTTTCGTCAATACTAATATGTTCACTTAATACCCTTGCAATTTGATCATTAGTTAATAAATTAGTTAAACCATCACTACAAAGTAAAATTCCATCTATTTCACTTTCAACATTAAAAATATCCATCTCAACCGTATTAGTAGCTCCTAAAGCTTTCATTAAAACATTCTTTTTAGGATGTTCCTTAGCCTCTTCTAAAGTTAATTCTCCTGATTTAACTAGTAAACTTACTAAAGTATGATCAGTTGTAATTTTATATATTTTGTTATTTTTATAAACATACCCCGAAGAATCTCCAATATTTCCAAAAAGTAAATATTCTTTGGTTAAGACGGCTAGAACTAAAGTGGTTCCCATCCCTTCACTTTCTGGATGCTGACTAGTATATTTATAAATTAAAACATTTGCTTCACTAACCATTTCTTTAATGAAACTAATCGCATCATCTTTAGTCCCAATACTACTTATTTTAGAAAAGCGATCACCAATATGAGATATCGCAATACTGGAAGCTATTTCTCCAGCACAATGCCCCCCCATACCATCAGCAACAGCCATTAAAATTTCTCCTGTTTTATTTTCCGTTATAATAACACTGTCTTCATTATGATTGCGGACTTTTCCTGGATCTGTTAAATATCCATATTTCACTGTAATTCCTCCTTGTAATTAGCTCTTAACTGCCCACATGCAGCATTTAAGTTTTGGCCGAATTCTTTTCTAATTGTAACATTTATTTTTTGTTTTTTTAAAGTGTCATAAAATTGCATTGTTTTCTTTTCATTACTTTTTTTAAATTTACTATGACTTGTTTCGTTATATGGAATTAAATTAACATAACAATTCATTCCTTTTAATAGTTTTGATAACTCGATGGCATTTTCATAACTATCATTAATATTATCTAACAAAACATATTCAAAAGTAACTCGCCTGTTAGTAACTTTTATATATTCTTTTAAAGTTTTAATTAATAAATCTAATTTATATACTTTGTTAATCGGCATTATTTCATCTCTAATTTGATCATTAGGAGCATGTAGGGAAATGGCTAGATTAATCTGTTTACCATAATTCATAAACTCTTTTATTTTAGGAACAATACCACAAGTTGAAACAGTAATGTGCCTTACCCCTAAATCAATTCCTTTGTTACAACTAATAATATCAATAAACTTAATAATATTTTCATAATTATCAAAAGGTTCCCCAATTCCCATCAACACCACATGCGAAATCTTAATATTTAAATCAGCTTCTATTTGTAAAAATTGCAATACCATTTCGTAAGTTTCTAAATTACGAATTTTTTTAAGTCTTCCACTTTCACAAAAAAGACAACCCATATTACATCCTACTTGACTAGAAACACATAAACTATTCCCATAATCAT
>CAZIFR010000020.1:0-10214 GCA_964539185.1 uncultured Muribaculaceae bacterium
TTCCGTTTTCTTATTGCTTATTCTGACTTTAGTCTAATAAATACAATATTTTTTTAAAAACGGAATTTACTATAAAAATTTACGTTAAATTTAAATTTTATTGTGTGAATATATTAGTTGTGATATAATTTTTATAATGGTTGATAATATATAGAGGTGATTGTATGGCCTTTCTAGGGTTAGTATTGGGTATAATAATTATAATAATTGGCGCTGAAATATTTATTAATGGTATTGAAGCTATGTCAATAAACTTTAAAATTCCTCGAATGTTTATTGCTTTAACCATTCTTGCTTTTGGAACAAGTGCTCCTGAGTTAGCTATTTCTTTTCAAGGGTTATTAAATAATAATGGAGAGTTGGTTTTGTCAAATGTTATTGGTAGCACAATTGTTAATACTTTTTTAATAATAGGAGTAGCAAGTTTAATTACCCCCATCAAAGTAAAAAACAAGACAGTGAAAGAAGAACTGCCGCTACATTTGTTAATTATTTTAATTTTTGTTTTCATCTTTTTTGATTCGGCATTTAATAATATGAGTGTCAATATCATTACAAGAAATGATGCTCTATTACTCTTATTAATCTTTTCATTATTTTTAAGACATTTAATAAATATGATTAAAGAACATAAAAAAATCACTCATTTTGTTAAAACTGAAAAACCAAAATATGGGTTAAAAAAATCTATTATATACTCGGCTATTGGATTAAGCTTGATAATTGGAGGTAGTAAAATTACTGTTGATCTGGCCACTTCTGCAGCTTTAAGTTTAGGCGTTAGTGAAAAAGTTATAACGATGCTTTTTATTGTTATAGGAACAAGCATTCCTGAATTAATTATGTCGATTATTTCAGCTCGTAAAAAACAATATGATTTTATCATTGGTAATATTATAGGAACTAATATTTTTAATATATGTATTGTTTTAGGGTTGCCAATTGCTCTTATCGGTGCTGTTGAGTCAATATCATTTCATTTGATCGATATGATTGTTATTGGTATAGCTGGATTATTACTATATTTATTTGCTAAAAATGATCGCATTATTTCTAAAAAGGAAGGCTTAATAATGATTTTAATCTTTTGTGGTTATTATGGATATATATTGTTATAAGCGAGGTGTTATATGTGGTATATCAACAAAATTGAAGATATTTATCAAAAATTAAATAGTAATGAGGATGGACTAACAAACGAAATAGTTCAATCTAATTTAGAAAAGTACGGTAAAAATGAATTACCTAAAAAGAAAAAGGATAGTATTTTTAAAATCTTTTATCGTCAGATTTTAGACCCAATTATCTTTCTTTTAATTTTAACGGCTGTTTTTTCATTTTTTATTAATGAAATAATCGATGCTGGTGCTATAGTTTTTATTATTCTAATCGATTTGTTTTTAGGGACTTTTCAAGAATGGAAAGCTGAAAAAGATGCTGATAGCTTATTGCAACTGATTAAAGTTAAAATTAAGGTTTTAAGGGATGGAACTGAACAGGAAATTAATTCAACCGATTTAGTGGTAGGAGATGTTGCTTTACTAGAACCGGGCAATAAAATTAATGCCGATCTTCGAATAATTGAATGTTATAATTTAACTATTGATGAATCAGTATTAACCGGTGAGAGTATTGCTGTTAATAAAATTAATAATGATATTATTAAAAAAACGGTTTTATCGGAAAGAGAGAATATGATTTATGCCGGAACTTCCGTTTTAACGGGACGAGCTAAGTGCATTGTTGTTGAAGTTGGTCTTAATACGGAACTCGGAAAAATAGTAGATACCGTTTCCAAAACAGCAAAGGCACCGTCGCCACTAACTATTAGAATGGAGAAATTTTCTAAACAAATTAGTATTTTAGTTTTAATTATCGCTGTAATATTGACAATTATTTATATTTCAAAAGGAGTTCCCACTTTAGATATTTTTTCTTTAGTTATAGCTTTAACAGTATCAGCTATGCCTGAGGGATTACCTTTGGCATTAACCTTAGTTTTAACAATTGCCTCTAACCGAATGGCGAAGAAAAATGTTATTGTTAAACAACTGAATCATGTGGAAAGTTTAGGAAGTTGTACTGTTATTGCTAGTGATAAAACTGGAACTTTGACCGTTAATGAGCAAACAGCTAAAAAAATTGTTTTACCAGATGATACTTACTTTAATATCGAAGGTAGTGGTTATAATAATTATGGTCGCGTTATTAATAATTATAATAATATAACCTCAGCTTATGAAATTGCCTTTCTAGGCAGTATTAACAATGAAGCAGATTTAAACTTTGTTAATAACAAATGGCAATACTATGGGGATTCAATTGATATTGCTTTTTTAGCACTTGGTAAAAAAATGAATGTAAACATTAGTAATACAAATATTTATGATCAAATTCCTTATGAATCAGAGAATAAATATTCAGCCGTTTTTTATGAAAAAGATAATCAAGTTTTTTGTACTGTAAAAGGCTCGATTGAAAAGGTGTTAGAATTTGCAACTACTATGGGGAAAAACTTAATAACTATCGATAAAGAAAAATTAATTACTCAAAATGAACAATTAGCAAAAGATGGGTACCGAGTAATTGCTATGGCTAATGGTGTGGTAGAGAAAAAAACTGATTTCGAATATAAAGAAGAAGATATAAAAGAGTTAAATTTTTGTGGTTTAGTTAGTTTTATCGATCCAATTAGGGATGGAACCAAAGAAGCTATTAAAGAGTGTAAACAAGCTGGAATCAAAGTTTTAATGATTACTGGAGACCATCCTTTAACAGCATTTGCCATTAGTAAAGAACTGGATTTAATAGATGATTATAAAAAAGTAACAACTGGTCAAGAATTGGAAAAATATCTTCATGTAAAAGAAAAATTTGATAATTTTATTAAAGATAAGACGGTTTTTGCGAGAGTTACTCCGTTAGAAAAATTAGCCATTATTGAATCGTATAAAAGGCAAAAAGAGTTTATTGCAGTTACTGGCGATGGAGTTAATGATGCTGCCGCGATTAAAAGCGCCAATATTGGTATTTCTATGGGAAGTGGTTCGGATGTTGCTAAAGAAGCATCTTCGATGATAATAACTGATGATAATTTTAATTCAATTGTCGTTGGTATTAAAGCAGGAAGAACTGCTTATAGTAATATTAGAAAAGTTATATTAATGCTCCTTTCTTGTGGTATAGCTGAAGTATTGTTTTTTATTTTATCGATTATCTTTAATTTACCACTACCTCTTATAGCTATTCAATTATTATGGCTAAATATTATAACTGATGGCTTACAAGATATGGCTTTGGCATTTGAACAATCAGAAGACAATATTATGAGGGAGAAACCTAAAGATACTCGTTCTTCAATATTTGATAAGGATTTACGTAACAATTTATTAGTATCAGGATTAACGATTGGTGGTGTTGTGTTTCTTGTTTGGGTATATTTAATTAAATATATTAATATGGATGTTGCGTTAGCTAGAGGATATATTGTAATGTTAATGGTTTTTATGCAAAATATGCATGTTTTAAATTGTCGAAGTGAAAAGCAATCTATTTTTAAATTATCTTTTAAAGCTAATCCTTTGGTAATATTAACTATTATTAGTGCTATTATATTACAAATTGTCGTGATGGAAACTTCTGTTTTAAGTCAGTTTTTACAAACATCACCGATTCCTGTTAAGGATATATTCATTTTATTTATAATATCTACCGTTATATTGTTTGTTTTAGAAATATATAAGAAAATCAACCGGAAATTCAGTTGAAAAATATTCTTAATGATTCAAAATGGTTAATCTCAATAACCATTTTTTTCAACTGTGAATAAGTTATATCAAAGGTGATTAAAGTGAAATATATTAATGATCAAATAAAATTAATTAAAAAAGAAGATCCATCAATTATTAGTAATTTTGAAGCTCTTTTACATCCAAGCTTTAAAGCATTAATTTATTATAAAATAGCTCATTATTTTTATATTAAAAATCATTTATTAATTGCTCGATATTTATGTTATAAGGCTAAAAGAAAGACGGGGATAGAAATACACCCTGGAGCTATAATTGGTAGAAACTTATTTATCGATCATGGAATAGGTGTTGTTATCGGACAAACAACCGTTATTGGTGATAATGTCATAATATTCCAAGGAGTAACTTTAGGGGGAACTGGTAAAGAACAAGGGAAGCGACATCCCACTATTAAAAATAATGTCTTTATTGGAAGTGGGGCTAAGATTTTAGGTAATATTACGATTGGCAATAACGTTAAAATTGGAGCTAATGCGGTTATATTAAAAGATGTTCCTGACAATGCTACCGTCGTGGGAATTCCTGGTAAGATTGTAAAATTTAGTAAGTAAACAATTCAATATTATGGTATACTATATATAGCTATTGGAGGTTATTATGACAAATAAAGAATATGCTAATATGTTATTACCAGATATTAATAAAACAATTGAAGATTATGAAAACCTTTATCCTAAAAGGAAGATTGATGAAAAAGCAATTGTTACAAGATATGGCCCAAGCCCAACTGGCTATGTTCACATGGGAGCTTTGTTTTGTGCTTTTATTTCTCAAAAAATGGCTAAACAAACTAATGGTGTTTTCTTTTTACGAATCGAAGATACTGATAAGAAAAGGGAAATGGAAAATGGTGTTGAAGGGATTATCGATGATTTAAAAAACTATGGTATTAATATTGACGAAGGAATGATTTCAAAGACCGACGAAATTGGTCAATATGGGCCATATATTCAAAGTAAACGTCAAGAAATATATCAAACATTTGCCAAATACTTAATTATCAATGATTTAGCGTATCCTTGCTTTTGCACGGAAGAAGATTTAAATAAAATAAAAGAAGAACAAGAAAATTTAAAAGAACGATTAGGTTATTATGGCAAATGGGCAAGAGATAGGTATTTATCAAAAGAAGAGGTAATAAACAAAATTAACAACAATGAAAAATATGTTATTAGATTAAAGTCACCAGGTAAATTTGAAAATAAAATTATCTTTGATGATTTAGTAAAAGGAAAATTAGAGCTACCGGAAAATGATTTGGACATTGTTATTATTAAACAAGATGGTTTACCAACTTACCACTTTGCTCATTTAGTTGATGATTATTTAATGCGAACAACCCATGTTATTAGAGGAGATGAATGGTTATCTAGCGTTCCTATTCATGTTCAATTATTTCAAATTTTTGATTTTAAAGTTCCTAAATATGCTCATATTGCTCCATTGTTAAAAGAAGAAGATGGTGTCAGAAGAAAGTTAAGTAAACGTAAAGATCCAGAAGCAGCCATCAGTTTTTATCATCGTCAAGGAATTCCAATAGAAGCTGTTCTATTATATCTGTGTACAGTGGCTAATTCTAATTTTGAGATATGGTTTTTATCCAATCAAGATAAAAGTATTGATGAATTTAAATTAGACTTTAAAAAGATTTCTGTTTCTGGTTCGTTATTTGATTTAGAAAAACTTTTAAATATTTCTAAAACATATATTAGTAAATTAACAGCTAATGATGTTTATAACCGAGCTTTAGAATATAGTAACATTTATGATAAAGAATTATATGATTTGTTAGTAAAATATAAAGAATATAGTATTAAAGTATTTAATATTGAGCGTGAACAACCTAAACCGAGAAAAGATCTAGCCATGTTTTCGAATGTAAAAGTAGAAAATTGGTATATGTACGATGAGTTATTTAAAGTAAATAATTACGAATGGGATAAAATAAATGATTTAGGTTTAATTAAAAAAATACTTACTATTTATCTTGATAAATATTATGATGAAAAAGATAGTAAAGAAGATTGGTTTAATAAAATTAAACTATTAAGTGATGAATTAGGTTTTGCCAAGGAAGTTAAAGAATATAAAGAAAATCCCGATTTATATCCTGGACATGTTGGGGATATTAGTATGGTTTTAAGGGTTGCTCTTACAACGCAATCTAAAACCCCTGACTTATATGCTATTATGCAATTATTAGGTAAAGATAGAATTACTAATAGATATGTTAATCTTATTAAGGATTAATAAAGCCGTTTTATGAAAGTTATAACCATAAAAGAGCCTTGGGCTTCATTAATTGTAAATGGATATAAGAAATATGAATTTAGGACTTGGCCAACTAATTATCGAGGAAAGTTATTAATTCATGCTGGGAAAACAACTTCTAAACGCATAAAAGAATTTGATCATTATCATTTAAAATATGGTTATGGTGAAATTATTGGTGAGGTTACTATTGATGATTGCAAAATAGTCGATAAAATTTTTAAAAATGACCTTTTAAAAGAAAATAATAAGATTTATCAAAATGTAGAAGAGAATAGATATGCCTTTTGTTTAATAAAACCAATAAAATATACAAAAACAATACCAATAAAAGGGCAATTAGGTTTATGGAATTATGTGGGGGAAGATGATGAAAAAAATAATATATAATAATGATAATTTAAAAGAGAAAGACATTGATGAAACAGTAGTAAGAACAAAAGCTATTATTATCAATTCCAAAAATGAAATTTTATTAGGTCGAGTTAATACAACTTATCAATTCCCTGGTGGACATTTAGAAGAAGGAGAATCGTTAGAACAATGCCTTTTAAGAGAAGTAAAAGAAGAAACAGGAATTAATATTAATGAAAATCCTCTTAATCCTTTCTTTTTAATTAAATATTATAGTGCTAATTATTTAAATAGTAAAAAAAATCGCGAAAATAATATATATTATTATATTGTTAAAACTGATGAACTATATGATTTAAATAAGACAACATACACGGAATATGAACAACTAGGTAATTACCAACTATCTTTAATTCCTATTGAAAATATAGAAAAAGTGTTAATGAATAGTGTTCATGAAAATCCTATTAATGAAATTATTGTTAATGAGATGATTCTTGTCATAAAAGAATTAAGAAGAGTATTAAATATATAAAAAGTAGATTTAAAGTCTATTTTTTTTCATATATTTAATTAGGTGAGGCTCATGTTTTTTAAAAATATTCATAAACGAACAACAATTATAATGCTTATCTTATGCTTATTCTTTTTTTTAATTATTGGAAAAGTTTTTTACATTCAAGTTTTCGAATATAAAAAGTTAAATACTTATGCCAATAATTTATGGAGTCGAAATTTACCAATTGAAGCTAATCGAGGTAAGATTTATGACCGAAATGGCGTTGTTTTAGCTGATAATGTAACGACAACATCTTTAGTTTTAATTCCTAACCAAATTGACGATAAAGAAACGGCTACTAAATTGCTAGCTGATGCTTTAAGTGTTAGTTATGATGAAATGAAAGAACATGTTTATAAACGAACATCAATTGAAAGAGTTCATCCGGAAGGGCGAAGATTATCTTATGAAATAGCTGATAAAATAAGTTCGTATCAATTATCAGGCGTGTATTTATTAAAAGAAGCTAAACGGTATTATCCAAATAAAACAATGCTAGCTCAAACAATAGGTTTTGTTGGAATCGATAATCAAGGTTTAAGTGGATTAGAATTAATGTATGATGAATATTTAACAGGTAGTAGTGGAGCAATTAAGTATTTTAGTGATGCTAAAGGTAATCGCTTATCGTTATCTGAAATTTATGAACAACCGCAAAATGGCATTGATATGTATTTAACGATTGATTATAAAATACAAACAGCTTTAGAAAGAGAATTAGATAACACAATTAGTAAATATAATCCTGATCAGGCTTTAGGTTTGGTAATGAATCCTAAAACAGGTGAGATTTTAGCGATTGCTTCTAGACCCACTTTTGATCCTACTCATTATCAAAATTATACGGTGGAAGTAATAAATCGGAATTTACCTGTTTGGATGACTTATGAACCAGGATCAACCTTTAAAATAATCACCTTAGCTACTGCTTTAGAAGAAAATTTAGTTGATTTAGAAAAAGATACCTTTTATGATACTGGTTCTATTACGGTTGAAGGGGCAAGACTGCGTTGTTGGAAAAGGGGAGGTCATGGTCATGAAACATATTTAGAAGTTGTCGAAAACTCGTGTAATCCTGGTTTTGTTTCATTAGGATTAAAAATAGGGAAAGAAAAACTATTTGAATACATTAAAAATTTTGGTTTTGGACAAATAACGGGAGTTGATTTAAGTGGGGAGGCCAATGGAATATTATTTGATCTTAATAAAATAAATGATTTAGAAGTGGCAACAACAGCTTTTGGTCAAGGTGTTTCGGTAACACCGATTCAACAAGTAACAGCGGTAAGTGCCACTATTAATGGAGGTATTTTATATAAACCATATATTGTTAAAAGTTTAAATGAACCAGAAACGGATAGTGTGATTGTTAATAATGAACCAACCATTGTCAGAAAAGTTATTAGTCAAGATACAACCGATAAAGTTAGATATGCTTTAGAAAGTGTTGTTGCAAATGGAACCGGACGAAATGCTTATATTGCTAATTACCGAGTGGGTGGCAAAACAGGGACAGCTCAAAAAGTTCAAAATGGTGTTTATATGGTAGGTAATTATATTACAAGCTTTATTGGTTTTTTACCGGCAGATGACCCCGAAGTAGTTGTTTATATAGCGATTGATAATGCTAAAGGTGTTACCCAATACGGTGGAACAGTAGCAGCACCCGTTGCTAGAAGTGTTATGTTAGCAGCTATTGATTCCATGCAAATTGAAGAAAGACATGATGGAATGATAAAAGAATATATATATGGTGATAAACGTTATAATGTAGTTAGCAACGTTGTTGGAATGACGACAAGAGAAGCAGTTGAAAATTTAAAAAATTTTAAAGTAGAGTTTAGTGGTAGTGGGTCAAAAGTAAAATATCAAACTCCAATAGCTGGCACAGTTACAACTCAAGGAGAAGTAATTAGATTGTTACTGGGGGATTAATTATCATGTTTTGGTTGACAAAATTAATATAATCCTATATAATTTTATTTAATTATTCATTGACTATGAAAAAGACAAGTAATATTAGGTATTATTTATAGAGAATCAGGGATGGTGGAAACCTGAGAATTAACTAATATGAATAACACTTTTGAGTTGCCTACCGAAAGAATTTCAAGTAGACTAGGCCGGGAAGAGTTAACCCGTTATAATTACTAGGTTTATTTAGACCGAAAGAGTGATCATAGCGATATGATAAATTGGGTGGTACCACGGATATTTACAGTTATTCGTCCCTTGTTAGGACATAACTGTTTTTTATTGGAAAGGATGATAAAAATGAGAACATATAAAAGTAAATTAAGTTTAATCGATACTGAAATAGCTATTAAAAAATTAAAAGATTACTTTGAACAACAATTAGCTATTGAATTAAATTTAATAAGGGTTTCTGCTCCTTTATTTGTTGAGGTTACAACTGGATTAAATGATGATTTAAGTGGAAATGAAAAACCAGTTGCTTTTGATACATTTGATAAGCAATCAGTTCAAATTGTTCAGTCACTTGCTAAATGGAAACGAATGGCTTTATTTAAATATAATATTAATGAAAATATGGGATTATATACTGATATGAATGCTATTAGAAAAGATGAGGTAGTTGATGCTATCCATTCGTATTATGTTGATCAATGGGATTGGGAGAAAATAATAAATAAAAGGGATCGAACTATTTCAAAGTTTTATGAAATAGTTCAAGATATTTATAAAGCACTTAAACAAACAGAAGATTATATTGTTAAAGAGTATCCTAAATTATCTTATAAACTACCAGATGGTATTACTTTTATTTCATCGCAACAGCTGGAAGATGAATATCCTCATTTAACAGCTAAAGAAAAGGAATATGAGGTTTGCAAAAAATATAAAGCAGTATGTTTAACTCAAATTGGTAAAACTTTAAAATCTGGACAAAAGCATGAGGGACGTGCTCCTGATTATGATGATTGGGATTTAAATGGTGATATTATTGTTTATAATGAACTTTTAGATTGTGTATTTGAACTATCATCAATGGGGATTAGAGTCAATAAAAAAGTTTTATTAAAGCAACTTGATGCTACTAATAAAATGGAACGATTAAAATTTGACTATCATAAAGCAATTATTAATGAAATTTATCCTCAAACTATTGGTGGTGGTATTGGACAATCAAGGTTATGTATGTTTTTTTTGGAGAAAGCTCATATCGGAGAAGTTCAATGTTCTGTATGGCCGAAAGA
>CAZIFR010000020.1:10314-11989 GCA_964539185.1 uncultured Muribaculaceae bacterium
AATATTTAATAGAGCTTGGATATAATAATTTAAATTTGATTAAAAAACATAACCTTACTTAGAATAGTTTATAAATTTTTAAATAAAATGTGGTAAGGGGGAGAATATGTTAATATTAACTAAATCAGTAATTGTTTTAATGGTTTCATTTGTTTTATCACTTATGGGTGCTTTTATTATCATTCCTGTTTTAAAAAAAATAAAAGCTAATCAGAATATTAGTATTTATTTAAGAGAAAAACATGAAAATAAAAAAAACACTCCAACAATGGGTGGTTTAATCTTTATTATTCCAACTGTTATTGTAATGCTTCTTTTAATTATTTTTAATAAAATTGCAATTAGTTACAATTTAATTATTGTTTTATTTACTTTTGTAGCTTATTCTTTAATAGGTATTGCTGATGACTATCTTATTGTTAAAAAACAAAATAATAAGGGATTAAGTGAAACAACCAAGTTTTTATTACAATTAGTTATTGCGGTTTTGTTTTTTTACTTATTTATGAAAGCTGGGAATGAACCTTTAATATGGATCCATACTTTTAATTTAAAATTTAATATCGGATGGTTATATGGAATTTTCATTTTATTTGTTTTAATAGCAAGCAGTAATGCTGTAAATTTAACCGATGGATTAGATGGATTAGCTGGTGGTTTATCTTTAATATGTTTTTTAACATTCGGAATTATTACTTGGAATACAGGTTGGTTAGATGATTATGTAGGAATTGCTTTACTTTGTTTTAGTTTAGTTGGATCTTTATTAGGATTCCTATTTTTTAATGTTAATCCCGCTAAAATATTTATGGGGGATACAGGTTCTTTAGCCTTGGGCGCCACATTAGGAAGTATTGCCATTTTAACGAGACATGAACTGTTATTAATTTTGATTGGAATTGTTTTTGTTCTGGAAACTTTAAGTTGTATCGTTCAAAGAATTTATTATAAATTTACTCAAAAAAGGATTTTTTTAATGACCCCTATTCACCATACCTTTGAAAAATTAAATTGGGAAGAAACTGATATTGTAAAATTATTTTGGATTATTGGTTTACTTGCTTCTTTAATAGCTCTTGGGTTTGGAGTCTTATTATGAAAAAATTTGAATATTCATTATTCATTAGTGTTGTGTTAATTTCTGTTTTAGGTCTTGTAATGATTTATTCATCTTCCCATATATGGGCGGAATATAAATATAATGATGGCTTAAAATATTTTAAAAATCAAGGGATTTTTTTAGTAATTGGACTAATTCTAATGGTTATAACTAGCAAAATAGATTATAAAATTTTATTTCAAAAATCGAATTTGTTTTTAGTTATATGTTTAATTCTTTTAGGATTAGTTTTAATCCCTGGTGTTGGAACAATTAGAAATGGAAGTCGTAGTTGGTTTGGAATTGGACCTTTAGGAATTCAACCAAGTGAATTTACTAAATTAAGTTTAATAGTTTTCACCTCTAAATATTTATCAACTAATTTAAAAGCCATTAAAACGTTTAAGGGTATATTACCACTTTTATTAATTCTTCTTTTTGTTTTTGGTCTAATAATGCTTCAACCTGACTTTGGAACAGGATCGATTATTGTTGTATCAATTATCGGTATTTTATTTGTTGCAGGACTTAATATGAAATTTTTTGTTACTAGTGGCGTAATTGGTCTTGTTGGAA
>CAZIFR010000020.1:11999-12582 GCA_964539185.1 uncultured Muribaculaceae bacterium
ATTAATCTTAAGTACTTGGGTATGATTGTTCTTATTGGTCTTGTTGGAATGGTTGGTCTTATTTTAGCCGCGCCTTACCGGTTAAGTCGAATATTATCGTATTTAAATCCGTGGAATGACCCTTTAGGTAGTGGATTTCAAATTATTCAATCGCTTTATGCAATAGGACCAGGTGGGTTATTTGGCTTTGGTTTAGGAAATTCCATTCAAAAGCATTTTTATTTGCCCGAACCTCAAACTGATTTTATTTTTTCCATTATTAGTGAAGAATTAGGCTTTTTAGGATGTTTATTCGTTGTTATCTTATTTATTATTATTGTTGTATCTGGATTTCAAATTTCTAAAAAATGTAATAATTTATTTGGAAAATATTTATCTTTTGGTATTATTTTTCAAATAACTTTTCAAGCGGCTTTAAACTTAATGGTTGTTACAGGACTAATACCAGTAACGGGGGTTACAAAAAAAGGTGGAACTAACAGAAAAATGCTAAATGCCTTATAAATAAAGGAAAAAATGATATATGAGAAAATAGTGAAAAATCAAAAAACATGAAAAATAATAAGAAAAGTTAAAAATATAC
>CAZIFR010000021.1:0-7532 GCA_964539185.1 uncultured Muribaculaceae bacterium
AACATTTAATCCATCTTCAATATTTCTTCTTTCTTCGTATGAAAGATGACAATAACTTGCCATAGTAATTTACCTCCTTTTGATGACAAATAAATTGCTTGAGGTTTATTATATATGATTATAAAACTTAATGCACAACTATTGTGCGCTTTCAGATTTAATTAACGTTTAGTATATTTTGGCAAAAAATGTCAATAAAGTAGTTGATTTTTATTGATTTTAGTGTATAATATTCTACAAAATTAGGTGATACTACCGTTAAAATTAAGGGGTTAATATGCAAAATAGTATGTTTTTATTTAAAAAAATTCATAAGTTTAGTAATATTTTCAATGATACTTGCCAATGTTTTTTTAACCCCAAATTTAAAGAATTAATAATTAAATGTAGTGCGAAGATTTCTTTTTAGCACCGCATTTTTTATTATAATAAATAGGGAAGGTGAGTTTACAATGAAAAAAATAGCAATTATTGGAGTTGGATATGTTGGTCTTACTACTGCATTAATTTTTGCTAATGCAGGATACAAAGTAATTTGTATTGACAAAGATAAAAATAAAATAAATTCACTTAAAAATAAAAAAATGCCTTTTTACGAAAAAAAGTGTGATGATTTGCTTGTTAAAAGTTATGATAATTTAGTCTTTAAAGATAGTTATGAAGATATAAAATATATTGATTTAATTTTCGTTTGTGTCGGAACGCCATTACAAACAAGTGATAATACACTAGATACAAGTACAATAGTGGAAGTTTGCAAAGCAATTAAGGGAAACACTAAATTAAATAAAGATATTACTATATGTATTAGATCTACTATTCTTCCGGGAACTTGCAAAAAGGTTGAAGATATTATATCTAATTCACATATTCATATAGCACATAATCCGGAATTTTTATCACAAGGTAGTGCTATAAATGATTCAATTAATGCAACTCGTGTAGTGATTGGTTCTAATAATGTCAGTCCAACAAAAAAACTTTGTAGTATTTACAATACCCTTTTAAAAAAGAATAAAAAGAATATACCATTATTAGTGATGAAGAGAGAAGAAGCTGAAATGGTAAAATTTATGGCTAATTCTTACTTGGCAATGAGAATTTCTTTTGTAAATGAAATGAGCAATTTATGTGAAGAATTAAACATAAATGTTTCGGAAGTGATAAACGGAGTAAAATACGATAATCGTATAGGAGGACATTATTTAAAATGTGGTATTGGTTATGGAGGATCATGCTTACCGAAAGATACGAAAGCAATTGCAAAATTTTCTGATAAGGTAAATTCCCCATTGAATCTTATAAAGGCAACAATTGAAGTTAATGAATTTCAATTAAAAAAATGTTTTGATAGAATAAAAAAAGACTTTTCTAATTTGTTAAATGTAAATGTTGCAATTTTAGGGGTAACTTTTAAAGCAGGTACAGATGATATTAGAAATGCTTGTTCACTATATACAACAGATAGATTATTAGAGAATAAATCTTTTATAAATGTATATGATCCTAAAGGATTGAGTGCATTTAAAAATATATATGAAAACAATGTCAATTATTACAATAGTATTAGTGAGTGTATTGATAAGTGTAATATAATTATTATAGCAACAGAATGGGATGAAATAATAAATTATAATTTTAATGAAATTAATTTAAGTAAAAAAGTTCATATATATGATTTCAAATCATGTTTAAATAGGAAAGAAATCATAAACAGTAATATAAAATATTGGACAGTAGGTGGAAGTCATGAGTAAAAATTGTATTGTAAATGCTGGAATTAGATTAACAAGAAAATGCAACATGAAATGTATGTATTGTAATATCCAAAATACTGATCGTGAGGAATTAAGCTTAGAAGAATGGAAGAAAGCAATTAATATTATACAAGAATTGGGTGCAAAAGAAATTGTCATATTAGGTGGTGAACCAACACTGTATCCAAATATAATTGAATTAGTAGATTATATATCAAATAAATTAAATATGACTTGTAATTTAACTACCAATGCTTTTGATAATTTTGAGATTGCAGCACAATTATTAAATATTGGTTTGAACTCTTTAGGTGTTAGTGTGGATAATATGGAATTAAAGCAATCAATAAGTCCGTTGAAAGCAAAAAACGGATTAAGATTAATAGATTATTTGATTAGCAACTGTGATAAACCTAATATTACCAACTATGCAGTTTTAAATAAAAATAATGTGAAATCTATATTAGATTTAATAACGTATATGGATGAAAAGGGTGTTTCCACATACATTTTGCCATTTCATTGGGGGAACGAAGGAACATTCGATCATAGAAAAAATAATGAAAAATTTGCATTTGTTAGTGATGAGGATTTAATTCAATACAATAAAACAATTGACAAGATTATAGAACTGAAAGAAAATGGATATAAAATAAAGAATTCAATAGAATTTTTGCAAACATCTAAAAATCACATAAAATACTTGAATTGGAAATGTTCTGGATTATCCGAATTGAGAATTGATTCTGATGGTAAATTAGTATGTTGTTGCGATAAGATCGGGAATGTAAACAATGAATTTACAATATTTGATTTAGAAAATAATTTAGAAAACTTCTATATTAAGAGGGAAGAAGATGCAAAACAATGTAATGGCTGTTTATGGCCGAGTTCATTTGAAGCTGAATTGAAAAGAACAAAACTATAAAGGAGAAAAGTTATGGAAGATATGCATATTCATTTAAAAAACGGAATAAATAATCAAGATGTTTTTAATCAATATATCGAAAAATGTATTGAAATGAAAATTACTAAAGCTGTTTTTTTAGATCATGGAAATAGAATTTCCCCCAAGCATACTGCTGTTTTATGTTCTAAAGAAGCAATTGATATATTTAACAATAGAGTTTACATTTTTAATGATTTAAATAAATCAAGGAGTTTAAAGATACTTAGAGGTATTGAAATCGATTATTCAACCGATATAGACTTTAGAACGGAAACATTTAAGATTTTAGATTATGGTAATTTCGAATGGATTATTGGGGCTATCCATAGTATGAAATTTGAAACATTAAAAGGATACTTGGAATCTGTAATAGATATGTTAAATAATTATACTATCAATGCAATAGCACATTTAAAATTGGATGATACCTATAATCAATATGAAGAGTTATTAACTAAAATTTTGAAATTGTGTTCTTCAAAAAATGTTTTTATTGAGATAAATACAAGTGATAGATCAAGATGGAACGATGAACAGTTAAATTATATGATGAATTTGATAAATGAATATAATGTTAATTATGTATTTTCATCTGATGCACACAAAATAGATGAGATTGGATATATGATTGATGAAACGATGAAGAAGGTAATGAAATGGAAAAAAAACATATAAAATTGTGGATTTTACATGCTGGATTAGGACATCCTAGTCCATATTTCTATAACTTATGTAATGAGTTTGAAAAATATAAAAATATTGATATTATAGTAAAACCAGAATTACCTCTTAATATTTCACCTGATAATGGGATAATATACTTTAATAGATTAAAAAGATATTATGATAGTGAAAATATTAATTCTGTAAATGAATTTTTGAGTCAAGTTGATATATTAAAAGGAAATGGATGGAAATTAATTTTCACCTTACATAACTTTTTCCCTATTGATAGAAAGATAACCGAAAATGATGAATTATTGTTAAAAAAGTTTCTACCAAAGATGGATTTAGTATTTACATTTACTAATTATATGAAAGATGAGTTAAAAAAGAATTTTGGAATAGAAGCAATTAATCATTCAATTGGACCAAACACATTGGATAATTCTTTTGATAAAAAAATTAATATTCCAAATTTATCAGATAATTCATTTGTGTTTACATTTGTTGGAAACATTAGTGAATATAAAATGCTTGAAAATGTAATCAGTAATTTTAAAAAAATAAAAAATGATAATACATATTTAATAATAGCTGGTCCAAATAGTAGAAACTATGAATTAAAATATAAAGCAGATAGTAATATCATTAAAATTAATGAGTTTATTGGAGATAGTTCTTGGAAAGAATTAAGTGCAATTACAAATATATTTATTAACACTTATGATATTAATAGAGAATGTTTCAAATATGGATTTTTCCCTTCAAATTGTATTCAAATAATGCAACAAAAAAAGATTTGTATTGTTCCAAAAAGTAGTGTTATGAGTGAGATTTTGCCTCAGGGATATTATTATACTTATAAAGATAGTTACGTCTTATATAAAACTATGAAAAGGGGAATAAAGGAACAAAAAGAGATTAAATATAAAGAAAAGACATATCCGGATTGCGATTATTCATGGGAAAGAATGGTAAATATAATTCTAAAAGCTATAAAGGAGAAGGTAGTGTGAAAGATATAATTATTGTTGGTGTTGGGAAAGCTGCATTATTGCATTATAATTCATATAAAAAATTAAAAAGAGTTGGAAATATTTATTTTGTCGATATTAAACCAAGTAGTAAGTATTTTAATAATATAAATATTTATCAAAGCATTAAAGAATGTATTGAAGTAAACAATTTGAAAAAAGAAAATTTAATTATAGATATATGTACTCCTAAAAGTGAATTTATAAATATATTAGATGTTTGTAAGAATGAAAAACTAAAAGATATTATTATTGAAAAACCTTTTGTAATTAATAAAAAAACAATTACTAAATATAGTAATCTTAATATTGTAATGGTTGAGAATTATTTATATTCAAGACTTACAAAACTTATAAAACAGTATTTAGATGATAATAAAAAAGAAATAAATTTAATATATACAAATTTTTCAAAAAATAGAATGCCTGATAGTTCAGCAGGTAGAGGATATAGAAATGAAATAACAATAAATTATGAAATTGAAATACCTCACCAAGTATATTTAACTCAATATTTTTTAGATAATCCAAATAATATACAAAATAGTATCACGTGTTCAAGAGATATGAAACTTGGGGATATGGATTTAGAAAATCATGGATATGGGTTAATAATTTCGAAATATAAAGATATTGATATAATATATGAAAGTAATTTAACATCAATTATTGCACAAAAAAGAATAATAATAATTACAAAAGACAACTATGCTATCGAGGGTAATTATGCTTTATACACAGATGATTTAAAATTATTAAAAGAAGCAAATTTAAGTATATTCTATGATGGGAAATTGATTAAGAATGAAATAATATCAGTTGATGATAATTTCACATATTTTATTGAAGAGGCATATAACTATTTTCATAATAAATCAGCAAATCCAAATATTATAAGTATTAATAGTTTTTCATCTATAATGCAACTTTATTGTGAAAATTTACTAAATCGCAAAAATAAATTAGTTAGTGAAAAATAATGAGGTGTTCTATGGTAACTAAAATACTTAAAATAAGTGATCTCTTGATATTGAAACTACAAGCTTCAGAATATGTTTTTAGAAGTGTTGATAGTTATTTTCCCAATGTTTTGGAAACAAAAGAGAATTATGAGTATGAAATAGTTTATAATGAAGTAGATGAAATACTTGATATATATAAAAATTTAACAGGAAAAATTGTTTCTCCATTTAGGAATTCACAATATCTTGTAAATAAAACAAATGAAGTAGTAGTAGCTTATGCCAAAAAGCAAGAATTTTCAGATGAAAATGCTATTATAAAGGACAATAATACAATTAATATATTTGCTAAAAATGATGAAAGCAATAAAAATTTAGTTAGGTTAATAATAGAGCTGATTGTTAGAAAGCTACTTGAAAAGAAATATTATCCACTTCATGCTTCATGTGTAGTTAATGAAAATAGTGCAATTATTTATTTTGGAAAAAAAGGAAGTGGTAAATCCACTGCATTATTTAGTTCAGTTTTATTATCGAATTATTTTCCATTAGCAAATGATATAACTTTTGTAGGTAAAGAGAATGGAATTTGGAAAGCTTTTGGAACATCGTATGATTTAACATTTGATAAAAGTCTTTATTCTCAAATTCATGAGAATAAAATTTCTTTTTCAGATTATAATTTTAAACCTCAATACCATAGTGATAAAATAAGGTATAGTGCTAATGAATTTTGCAAATCATTTAACACTAATTGGATATGGTCTGCACCGATAGAAAGTATTAATGTGGTTAATTTAAATCCTAATAATGAATTTAAAATTTATTCACAAATAAGTCAGCAAAAAGCTTTAGAATATTTAATTGAATATGGAAAAGACCATAATTTCACATTTGATGATTTGTTAATGATAAATGATTTGCAACCGAGCTTTGATTATGAAAGTTTGATACAAAGTGTTGTGTTTAATGAAGTTAAAGGAAATATTTTAAAATATCAATCAAAAAATGAAGCATATATAAGGAGTTAATATGAAAAACAAGTTGGATATTAGTTATAGTATAGTTAGTCGAGGGACGGAAAAATATAATAATCATGGTTATATGTCTGTTAGCGAAAAGGTCGGTCCTTATAAATACATATTGAATATTGATCATGGAATAAAAGAAACTAGTCTTTCAAATGATTTTATGAAATTCAAATCAATTTACGGAATAGAAAATGTAGCATTTTCAAGATTTCAATTGATAACAGCTTTAATGTATAGAAAACATAAAAACGAAATAAATGATAATATTTTGATACTTGGTTTAGGTAATATTGGAATATCTTGCTTATTTTATCTAATAGATAATAATTATAAAAACATTACAGTATATGTAAAAGATATTACGATGTATATGACCAATTTAGTTTCAATTATCAAAAAAAATTATAATATTGAAATTAAAATTATAACTTCATTAGAAAAAATTTCTTTATATGATACATTTATTGATACCACAGGTTCTTCAGTTATTTTAAAATATGTATTTGAAAATATTGATTTTAATAAAAGCATAATTATTTTAAGCACACCTAGAGATGAATCGTATCATATTTCGCCACTTGCAATAAATAGAAAAAATTTGACCATAATTGGAGGCCATGAATTAAACGGGATAGATAGTGAAGATAGAAATAAATTGTTCGAAAAACTTTTAAAAATAAATGAGGAAAAAAAATATTTAAAAGAGTTTATAAATATATATAATTATTCATCAAAGCAATTGGAACAAATTAAGAATAAAAAGGCAAATTTTATAGAAATATTAAAATATTAATTTGATTGTGGGGGTTTATATGATTAATTTTAATTCACTAATTGTATCAGATTATGATGGAACAATAAAAAAAAGTGACAATTTAAAAGAAATGATAGAAAGTTTATATTTATTAAGGTTATTACTTGAACATAAAGTTGGTTTTATGATTTCAACAGGACGACTTTATGAATCGATGGCAAAGGAAATAAGAGATTTAAATATACCGTTTAATTATTTAAGTTGTGCAAATGGAAACATTCTTTTTGATGAATATTTCCATCCTTTGTGGAAAGAGTATGTGAATCCTAAAATTATTCAAGAGTTAAAATAAATATGTATAATACAAATATTTTCAAAGAAA
>CAZIFR010000021.1:7542-12451 GCA_964539185.1 uncultured Muribaculaceae bacterium
AACCTTATTATAATCATATTTTATCCATTGATTCACATAATGAGTTTGGAATGGATGCCTTAAATGGAATAGTAGAATATGTTATATATTTAAAAGAAGATAAACATGTAAGAAATGAAATTGTTAATCTATTGTTATCTAGTGATACATTTGATTATTGTACTGATGGGGAAAGCAAGTATATACTTCATATATTCAATTTATCAAGCAAGGTAAAGACAATAGAAGTAATTAGAAATAAATTGAATATGCCTATTAGTGACATTTATACAATTGGTGATGGACCGAATGATTTAGAAATGATAAAAAAATATAATGGTTTTATTGTAGGAGATGCTCTAGGCGACTATGAAGAATGTGCTTTACAAAAATATGAATCATTTTATCCATTTATAAAAGGTGTTCAACAGGGATTAATAAAAAGAAGGATGTGAAATAAATGCTAGAAAAAACATATCAAATAGGGAATGAATTTATATATATATATTGTGAATTAACAGAATATAATGATGTCATTAATAAATGGATGAAAATGTTTAATCCAATTCATAATAATCGTTCTGATAAATATATAAAAATATATAATAACAAAACAATTTATAACTTTAATGATATTGAAAAAACAATAATGGGGAAAATTTTACATACCGATTTATATCCGTTATTTTATAATGCAATTTCAAATCTTATTAACGATGATTATAATATGATTTCGCATTCGGCAGTTTTATGCTATAATAACATAGGGATTTTAGTTGTTGGAGATTTTGAATCTGGAAAGACTTCGTTATGTTTAGAAGCTGACAAATCAAATATTAGAACTCTATCGACTGACCAAACGCATTTAAAAATTAAAAATGAATGTTTGAAATTAGAAAATGGTTCTAGATATATGAAGATACGAAATGGAAATGACATCATAATACAAGAGAAAGCCAAAGAAGTTGAGATTAAAATTATTTTAAATTTGATTGGGTTATGTGATAGTGGAGTAGTAAAATTTGAACTAATTGAAAATAACTATCATAAAATAAAAACATTGTTTAAGTATTTTACTTGGCATTCAGATATACCTTTATTTAGTGATGACTCTTTACTAGATATAGATAGAGTAAAAATAAAAACATGGTTAACTAATCTTAATGTTCCGTTATATAATGTACGAGGAAATGTTAAAGATATAATAAAAAGAATAAAGGAGGTTGTAAAATGATTGAAGAAACAGTTTTTAATGAAGAAACATTAATTAGTGTAATTAAGGAAAAGTATGGAATTGATATTACCGAAATTAAGAAATTAGATAGAGGTAGTGCAAATTTATATTCTTTAAATAATGATACATATATTTTAAAGGAATTTCAATCAAAATATACACAAGATGAAATTAACAAAGAAATAATGATAATCAATCATTTAAAGAATAATGGCTTATTAGTTCCAGAGTATATTACCACTATTAATGGAGAATATAGTTTTATTTATAAAGAGAAAATCATTACTATGCAAAAGTATATTGATGGTTATACTATGGATTCTAATACAGCAAACTATGATCAAATGATAGAATCAGCAAGAGAATTAGGTAAGATTGTTAAATCACTTGAGTCTTTAGAAATTGAGTTACCTCTTAATGATGTTTCATCTTGGTACTCTATTGAAACAATAAACGAAAGTATTGAAAAACATAAAGGATTATTGGATAAAATTACAAATGAAGAATATCCTCAAATATTTAAAGATTTAGAAGATAAGGTTTCCATGCTAGAGTATGCAAAAAATAATATTAACTTTGATGAAATGAAAAATTTAACATCAATGAATACTCATGGTGATTATAGTGTTTTACAATTTATTTATCAAAGTGAAAAAATAAAAGCTATTATAGACTTTGTATCAGCATGTAAGATGCCAATAGTATGGGAAGTAATAAGATCATATAGTTATATTGATTCTGAAGCTAAAGATGGGAAAATAGATATTAATAATTTAGTTAATTATGTAAAAGAATTTACTAAATATGTAAAATTAAATAAGTATGATATAAAATATATGTCTTACTTGTACTTAATTCAGTTATTATCCAGCACTTTTGGATATAAGCAATATATAGCTGATAATTCAAAAATTGGATTATTAGAATTTGCACTTTTTAGAACTAGATTGTGTAAATATTTGTTTGATAATGCGGAATTAATTGCAACTAGTTTAGGGAGAGAAATTTTAGAAGAAATTGATAACAGCAATATATAATAGAACATAACAATGGGGGAAAATAAAAATGAATAATATTTTTGAAGAAGAGAAAGCATATTTAGAGTATGCAAAAGACAGATTAGCAAAAGAAATGGAACATTGTCAAAAAGAAATGCTGGAAATTCCCAAAAAATATACTAATGTATTACAAGGGGATGCCTTTCTTGTTGAAGGTTTAATGACAACACAGGCAACTAAATTAAGAAAATTAGAATTATCAGAAAAAAGCCCGTATTTTGGAAGAATTGATTTTCTTTCTGATGGTAATAATGAAGTTGCTAAAATTTATATTGGTAAAACAAACATTAGTGGTAATAATAACGAACAAGTAACTACCGATTGGCGAACCCCAATATGTAGTCTATACTATGATAGTGAGTTAGGTTCGGTCAGTTATGAGGCTCCAGCAGGAACGATTACTGGTGATTTGAAATTGAAAAGGCAAATAATAATTCAAAATGGAGAGTTAGTAGATGTTTTAGATACTAGTTTAGTAAGCAATGATGAGTTATTACAACCATATTTAAGTGTAAATGCAGACAATAAAATGAAAACGATAATTGCGTCGATTCAAAAAGAACAAAATCAAATAATAAGAAAACCAATTTCTGAAAATATAGTTGTGCAAGGAGTGGCTGGATCTGGTAAAACATCAGTGGCCTTACATAGAATTGCATATTTAGTATATAATTTGGGGGAGCGAATTAAGTCAAATCAATTTTTGGTTATTGGGCCTAATAAATACTTTCTAAATTATATATCTTCTATTTTGCCTGAACTAGAAACTGAACCGGTAGATCAAGAAACATATATGGATTTAGTAAATGATTTTTTGAAAGAAAAATTAATTTTAGAAGATCAAAATATATTATTTAATCAAAAAAATGATAAAAATGATATAAAAAAAATACAAGCTTTTAAATCTTCTTTGGATTATAAAGCAATTTTAGATAAATTTATGTACGATTATTTATATTTTGGTATAGCTCAAGATGGTTTTATAATTGATGGTGAAGAAGTATATAGTTCTGAAACAATTAAAAACGTATTATTTTCAGGAATCAATTCACAGCCAAATTTTGAAAAAGCTTGCAATTACTTTGTAAATAGTTTTAAAGATAACATGGAAGATATATATAGTAAAATAAATCAAAAATATAGAAGTATATACATGAATATGCCAAAAGACGATCCTAAAAGAAGGGAAGCTCTTGAAAAAAGTACAGAATTAAGTCGAATCATAAAAGAAAAAGGTGTTAAACTAATTAGGGATTATTTTAAAAAGATAAAATTAAGTCCTTTTAGTTTATATAAATTATTTATAGCTAACATAGAGAAATATCAAAATATATTATTAGAAAAAGAAGTATTAGAAATTCAAAAGACCTCTCTATTGTTAAAGAAAAAGATAGTTTCGTTTGAGGATCTTCCCGCATTATTGCATATAAACCATTGGTTAAATGGCAAAAATACACAATATAAACATATCGTAATCGATGAAGCACAAGACTATGGTTTGTTTCACTTTGATGTTTTAAGGGAAATTTTCCCTAATAGTACATTTTCAATTTACGGAGATTTAGCACAGTCAATCTATTCTTACAGAAGTATACAAGATTGGGAAAGTGTTATTTCAGCAGTTTTTGGGGGCAATTGTGAAATATTAAATTTAAATAAAAGTTATAGAACGACTATTGAAATAACAAACAATGCTAATAAAGTATTAAAACAAATTAAATTAGGACAAGCTGATCCTGTAATTAGACATGGAGAAAAGATATCTTTTTCAGAACATTCAAAAGATAATGAATACAAAATTTCTAAAATATTAGAATGGGTTGAGAAGGGTTATAAAACTATCGCAATTATTTGTAAAACTGATAAAGAAGCTATGTCGGTATATGAATCCTTAAATAAAATTGGATTAAATATAACTCACATTACAGCAAAAGATGAAAAATACAATGGTGGGGTATTCGTATTAACAAGTTCTTTATCAAAAGGTCTCGAATTTGATGCTGTAATGATAAATGATGCTTCAAGTAGTATTTATACACAAAATGATGTAACAGATATGCATCTTCTGTATGTAGCTTGTACTAGACCTTTACATGAACTAGAGATACTTTACAACAGAGAATTATGCCAAGTATTTGGAATTGAAAAAAATGAAAAACATCCGACAGATATTATACAAAAATTAGTTAAAAAATCATAAAAAATACTATTATAATAATGGAAACAGCAAAAAAATTTAATCCACACATCAATGTGTTTTATAGTATAATATTCATAGGGAAGACCTCCTTAAATGTTTTGGTTACAACTACATTTTATCAAAGTGGTCTTCCTTTTTCTATACATTCCCCAAACTATTATACACAATCCAAGTCGGGGTTGTAGAGTTATAATACATATGTCACATAAATAAATAAAAAAAAGATACCATCTGGTATAATTAAGTTGAAAGATATATTATACAAAGTGAGGTATCTATGAAAATTATAACAGAAGAAATGAGATATAGAAAGCAAATGTGTGAATATGCATTAAAAAATGGTGTAACCAAAGCAGCTAGAAGATATCATACAAACAGAAGGTTGGATTGTCAACAGTTTATTAGACAAATTAAATGTGGACAGATTTATATTGCATA
>CAZIFR010000022.1:0-315 GCA_964539185.1 uncultured Muribaculaceae bacterium
ATTATTAAAGAAGATCAATTACCAATTAAATTAACCAGTTATTCACCTTGTTTTAGAAAAGAAGTAGGAGCCCATGGTATTGAAGAACGAGGGATATATCGTGTTCACCAATTTGAAAAACAAGAAATGATTGTTTTATGTAAACCATCAGAATCGATGGATTGGTATCATAAAATGTGGAAGTGGACAGTTGACTTTTTTAGAACTTTAGATGTTCCAGTTAGAACTTTAGAGTGTTGTAGTGGTGATCTGGCCGATTTAAAAGTTAAATCATGTGATGTTGAGGCTTGGAGTCCGAGGCAAAAAAAATATTTT
>CAZIFR010000022.1:325-12093 GCA_964539185.1 uncultured Muribaculaceae bacterium
GTTCAACTTTAAGTGATGCTCAAGCTAGAAGATTAGGCATTAGGATTAAAGGTGATAAAGAAAATTATTATCTTCACACTTTAAATAATACGGTTTTGGCAACACCACGGGGACTTATTGCTTTCTTAGAAAACAATGTTAACGAAGATGGAAGCATTAATATCCCAAAACCTTTACAACCTTATATGGGTGGTAAGGAAAAAATAGAAATTAAAAACTGATTTTAAAACTGATTTTATCAGTTTTTATATGTTATAATATGTATAAGAAAAGAGTGATTAAATTGAAAATTGGAATATTTGATTCTGGTTTAGGCGGATTAACAGTATTAAAACAAATAATTAAAAACCACCCTAATTGTGAGTATTATTATTTTGGTGATAATATTAATATTCCATATGGAAATAAAACAAAAGAACAACTAACTATTTTAGTTGATCGGATTATAAAATTTTTATTAACTAAAGATGTTGATATAATTATTATAGCTTGTGGTACAGTTAGTTCAACTTTATACGATGATTTAGATTATGGCATTCCCATTTATAATATTATTTATAATACTATTGATTATATAAATGAATCAAATTATAAAAAAATTGGGGTTATGGCTACAGAAAATACGATTAACAGTAAAATTTTTAATGATAAAATAAATAGGGAAGTTGTTGGTATTTCATGTCCATTATTGGTAACATATATTGAACAGGACTTAAAAGCGGATTCATTAATTAAAAGTTATTTGAAGTTAATGGGACCAGTTGATGCTATTGTTTTAGGATGTACTCATTATCCAATTATCGCTGATAAGATTAAGCATTATGCGAAAGTTCCTCTTATCGATATGGGAGAAGTGTTAAGTCAAAATATACATATTAAAGAAGGAAAGGCTTTGAAAATTAAAATGTATTTTACAAAGGTAGATAATAATTTAAAAGATAGAATAAATCAAATTATTCATTATGAATACGAACTAATTGAGGTGAAATAATGCCTGAATTACCAGAAGTGGAAACAGTTAAAGAGACATTGAAAAAAAGGATTTTAAATAAAACAATAAAAAAAGTGAATATTTATCATGATGGCATTATTGTTGAACCTAATGTTGAGACTTTTAAAAAGCTAATTAAAAATCAAACGGTTATTGATATTAGTAGAAGGGGTAAATGGTTAATATTTAAATTGAATGATTTTTATTTATTAAGTCATTTACGAATGGAAGGTAAATACTATATAAAAGATTTAAATGATCCATTAACAAAACATCAACATGTTGTATTTGAATTTGATGATTTTGAATTAAGATATAATGATACGAGAAAATTTGGAAAAATGTATTTATTAAAAAAAGAAGAAGTATTTAATAAAAAACCATTAAATGAACTTGGTTTAGAGCCTTGGGATAAAAAATTAACAGTTAAATATTTAAAAGAAAAATTTAAAAACAAAAAATTACCGATAAAAACGTTGCTATTAGATCAAAGGATAATTTCTGGTATCGGTAATATCTATGATGATGAAATTCTTTTTTTAAGTAGAATAGATCCATTTATAGAAGGTCGTAATTTAAATGATGATCAATTAAAAAAAATTATTGCTAACACTAAAAAAACATTAGAAAAAGCTATTGAATTAGGTGGCACAACAATAAGAAGTTACAGTTCTAGTGAAGGTGTTCATGGAAGGTTTCAAAATGAATTATTAGTGCATACAAAAGAAATATGTCCAATATGTAAAAATGCCATAATCAAAACTAAAGTAAATGGAAGAGGAACTTATTATTGTAATGTTTGTCAAAAAAAGAAGTAAAGGGTTTAAACTTTTACTTCTTTTACTTCCATTAAAATGGGTAGAATTGTGGGGTTTCTTCCTGTTTTTTCATATGCATAATTAGAAAGTTCATTTATTAGTGCACTTTTAATTTCATGAAAATTATTTTTTTGTTTTAACTTATTAGAAATTAACGTTTCACTTGTTTGTTCTAGTTGTTTTAATAATTCAATATTATCATTCACCATAACAAAGCCACGAGTGGTTACGTTTGGTTTTGTTAATAAACTATTATTACTTATACTACAAGTAACAATTACAATCCCGTCTTGTGACATCATTTTTCTTTCTTTCATTACAATATTATCTATATCCCCAATTTTGTTACCATCGACATAAATATTTCCTGTTGGAACAGTTCCGTTTTTTTCAACTATTCCATTTTTAATTTCTAATACATCACCATTACTTAAAATAAATGTGTTTTCTTTTGGTATATCACATAAAATTCCAATGTCAGCATGTCTTTTTAGCATTCGATATTCACCATGTACAGGGGCAAAGTATTTAGGTTTAATTAATCTTAACATTAATTTTAATTCTTCCTCACTACCATGTCCTGAGGTGTGAACATCACTTAAAGATGTATTAGTATAAACTTTAACGCCTCTTAAATATAATTTATTTATCGTTTTAGAAATACTAACAGCGTTTCCTGGTATTGCTGATGAAGAGAAGATTACTACATCATCGTTTCTTAATTTGATTGATCTATGGTTACCGTTAGCAATACGGCTTAAAGCTGCTAATGGTTCTCCTTGACTACCAGTACATAATAAGCATATTTTATCATCAGGTAATTGATTAGCTTCTTCGGCTGAAATAAAAATTTCTTTATTTTTTATATATCCACCTTCAATTGAAATTTCAATGTTATTGTCCATACTTCGACCAAAAACAGCGATTTTTCGATTGTTTCTTTTACAAGTATCGACAATATGCTTTAATCGGTATATATTGGAAGCGAAGGTAGCAATAATTATTCTTCCTTTTTCATTTTTAAATATTTCTCCTAAGGCTTCATCTACTTTTGATTCGCTATTAGAAATACCTGAATTAAGGGCATTAGTACTATCACTTAGCAATAAAGTTATTCCATTATGACCAAGTTCAGCCATTTTATATAAATTTGCCATAGGGCCAATTGGGGTGAAATCAAATTTAAAATCACCGGTTGAAACAATTGAACCATTGGGAGTATGAATACAAATACCATGGGCATCAGGAATTGAATGAGTTATCATAAAAAATTCAACATTAATATTTTTAAATTTCACTTTACTTTTTTCAGTGTAAGTGTATAAGTTTTTGTATTGTAAATTACGATCTTCTAATTTTCTTTTAATTAATCCAACAGCTTGATTCGGTGCATATATTGCTGGAATGTTGATAGCTTGAATTAAAAAGGGAATTCCGCCTATATGATCTTCATGACCATGAGTTATAAATAAAGCTTTTATTTTTTTCTCATTTCTTTTCAAAAAAGTAAAATCAGGAATAATATAATCTACACCCATCAAATCATTAGGGAAAGTAACTCCAGCATCGATAATGACAATTTCATTTTCATGCATTACACAATACATATTTTTACCAACTTCACCTAATCCACCTAAAGCAAACACTTTAGTTATATTATTTTCTTTAAACATAATTAACCTCCTTTCTTTTTAAAATAATAACTATATAATTATACAGTGTTTGTAATAATTTGTCAAAATTGATTTTATATTAGTAAATAGTTTGACTTTATTGTAACAGCCATATTATAATAATAACAGGTGATAAAATGTCATTTATAGATAAAATCAAAAAAATGTTTAATAAAGAGGAATTAAATGAATATCAAGAAGGCCTAAAGAAAACTAGTTCTGAAGTTATTAACAAAATTAATTTATTAGGACAAAAACATAAAAGAGTTAATTCAGATTATTTTGAAGAATTAGAAGAAATACTTATTTCAGCTGATATTGGAGTTTCGATGGTCATGAAGTTTATAGATAAAATCAAAAAAAGAGTTAAGGCTGAAAATATTATTAATTCTAAAGATTTAATAGATATTATTGTCGATGAAATGTTTATCATATATGTTGGTAATAATATAATTGTTAATAAACTCAATTTAGACTATAAACCAAGTGTTATTTTATTTGTTGGGGTGAATGGTGTTGGTAAAACAACGACAATTGGTAAAATTGCTAAAAAACTAATTAATGAAGGTAAAAAGGTATTGTTAGTTGCTGGTGATACTTTTCGAGCCGGTGCTAAAGAACAATTGATAGAATGGGGGAAAAGAGTTAATTGTGAAGTTGTAAGTAAAGATACGAGTGATGCTTCTAGTGTCATCTATGATGGAATAGATAAAGCTTTACAAGAAAATTTTGATGTCGTCCTAATTGATACAGCAGGAAGATTACAAAATAAAGTTAATTTAATGAATGAATTAGATAAAATTAACAAGGTTATAGGTAAACTAATACCTAATGCTCCTCATGAGACGTTACTTGTTATCGATGCAACAACAGGTCAAAATGGAATAAGTCAAGCGAGAAGCTTTAAAGAAATAACTAATATTAGCGGAATTGTATTAACAAAACTAGATGGAACCGCTAAAGGGGGAATTGTCCTTGCTATTAAAGAGGAGGTCAATATTCCTGTTAAGTTTGTCGGGCTCGGAGAAAAAGACACTGATTTAAAAACATTTAACATTGAAGAATATATTTATGGATTGTTTGGAGGAATTTATGAAAAATAAGATTGAATATGAAGTTATAAGTAGTATTACGTTATTGTTACAAGTAGTGTTAGGGATATATGTTTTAACCTTTGCTATTGCAAGTTATTTTGAATATGAATTATTTAAAATAAGTGAAATTTTAATTGGGTTGCTTATGTTAGTAATTGGATATAATAATCATAAAATTTATAAAAGAAAATATATGACTGTAGTCTATTTAGGTCTTGGACTTGTCATTATAATCTTTTCCCTATTTTAATGTTAGAAAAAAAAATATTTTTATCTAATTTATTTGATTGCTATGGCGAGTTACTAACAAAAAAACAAAAGAATTATTTTAAAGACTATTATTTTGAAAATTTATCATTAAGTGAAATGAGTGATATTTACCACGTAACTAGAAATGCTATTTATAATGCATTAAATAATACCGAGAAAAAATTAGTTTATTATGAAAATAAATTAAACTTACTTCAAAAAAAAGCTAAATTACAAAAAGTTATTGTTAATTTAGATGATGATATAAAAAATCAAATTATTAATTTAATTTAATTTTTTTTTATTAATTTTGAGATAATTTTCCATGCTTATTCTTTGATTTGAAAAGGCAAACTAAAAAGATAATGATTATTACTATTAATAGAGGTAACCCTATAAATATGGGAAAGTGATGTTTCATGAAAAAAATAGCACTACTATCACCTTGAAATATAAAGCTAGCCATAATAATTACAATAACTGAAATCCCTAATATAATTAAATTTTTTGTTGTTTTTAGTTTTACTTTGAAAATATTTACAAAAAACTCACTCAAATAGTAAAGGGTCATCATGGCACATATAATCATATTATTAATCCAAACAATGGAAAAAAAGTTTTCAACATTATTCAAAGCATCGCCTAACGATATTTTTTTCATAATAAAATATTCGGGAAACATGTACATAGAGGCTAATTTAGCTCCAACTGTACTAATATCCATGTAAAAGACGATACTCATTATAAAAGTTGCAAAAATATATCCTAATAATAATGCTAAAGTACTTTTTTTACTGTTTTTTAACTTGTTTTTAGGAATTATTAATAATGTAATCATAGGTGTTATAGAATAACTTAAATATCTAACAGCCCCAATTATAACCGGCCATAATCCATTAGCTAATATAGGTTTAACATTATAAAAGCTTGAAAACTCCAATAAAGAAATTGTGATAATAAAATGAAACACTAATGCCATGTAAACTAAAATCAAACTAATTCTGGCAATGGTTTCAATTCCTTTAGAATTGGCATAGAAAACAGGAATCATGAATAAAAAAACAATAAAAAGCATTGGTGTTTCAGTTAGATATTTAGTATTAGCAAAAGAACTTAATCCCCAAATAGACATAATAAAGACGGTAGATACAATAATGACTAATATTAAATTAATTAAAAAACCTAATTTTGAACCAAAAAGATTTTTAATTTTTTCAATTAAATTTAAATCAGGTTCATAGTTCATTATTTTAGACATTAACAAAATAGGAATTATTCCAATAATCATTGCGACTGGACCAACTAACCAAGTATCTTCCATAACTGTTTGAACAGTTATTATATTTCCCATACCTACAAATAAGGCATTTCCTATCATTACCATTAAAGTAAATATCTGAAGAGCATCAATTTTATTATTTTTTGCAAACATCTTATCCCTCCTTACTAGAATTGATTATAGAGCCTTTATTGATAATTTTAATATTTGAAGTAACATTAGTTTTAATAGTGGGAAATAACTCGTTCCAATCATTTTTTATTGTTTGCCAATATTTATATTTATTTCTGAATAAGTAATTTCCAAAACCAAAAATATCACTATTAAAATCTTTTAAAACTTTATCAATACTTTTATTTATTATTTTTGTTATTTGTTCATTGGCCATTTTTTCTAATTTTAGGATGTTTTCGATATTATTTAAATCTATTTTGCAACTTATTTCTGACAATGCTCCATCTCCCGATACTGTTATGTCAGCTACAATTTCATTTTGGTTATCTACTTTAACTTTAGATGATGTTTCAGTAATTTCAATTACTGCAAAATTTTCGTTTTCATCGCATGGAAAAGAGATAACCGTTTCGATAACATTACTTGTTATAAATGCAAAACCAAAGCTTTCTTCTGGAGATAAAAAACCAATTAATTTA
The DNA here is from genome assembly GCA_964539185.1 of uncultured Muribaculaceae bacterium. Taxonomy (GTDB): domain Bacteria; phylum Bacillota_I; class Bacilli_A; order RF39; family UBA660; genus Faecisoma. The sequence continues at coordinate 7,083 of CAZIFR010000022.1, forward strand.
TTGTTTTTCAAAATAGCATTAGAATTTATTTTTAAAATTGTTTTTTGAATTGTTTTTTGAACATCTTCCTCTTTTAGTGCGTCTTTTGGGTCACCTATTATTTCTATAGCTGGAAGGACAACTTCTACACCTTCATTATATGAAAAGGAAATAGCTTCATCAAAAGATGTTTTGATTGCTGTTGATCGATAATCGCTATTTGAAATTAATGTTTGTGACAGACTTTCTGAAGGTGTTGTTTCTAAAGGAGTTAATATTTTCAAAACATCACTTGCTTTACATCCTTTGGTGGTAAAAAAATTAAAGTTTTTTCTTGATTCAGAATCTCTAAGAAAAAAATCAATAGAATCTTCAAAATGTTCTTTTAATAAATCTTCACCAAAAATTAATAATTCAATATGTCCAATATATAATTTTTTGGGTGATTCAGTAGTAACTTTTCTTAATGCTTCATGAATAGTTTTAGCTTCAGCTTCATAATAGATTATAGGACTTCCCTCAGTACTTCCGACCGAACTATCGGATGATTTTTTATTAGCATTAAACACTTGAACACTTATTTTAAAATTATTATCTTTCTCGTTAAAATCTACTCCAATACTTCCTACTATTGCCATACTATTTAACTCCCGGTAATTCCAACAACCAGTTAACAATAAAATTGTTAATAACAAAAAGAGATTTTTATTTTTTATCATTCATCATCACTTCCTTTTTTTATATTATTTTTAACGAAAAAACTTGCTCGTTTTAAAAATTTAGCTTTTTTACTAACAAATAAAATATTGCCTAAATCTTTTGGAAACAATGGTGCAAGTGGTGTTAAATAAGGAACACCTAATGATTTAGTTGAAGCTAGATTAATTAAAAAGATAAATCCGGCAACGAAAACACCAATCATTCCAGCGACAGAAGCTAGTAATAAAAACAATAGTCTCCACCATCGACAACCATTAGAAACGTCAAAATGGGATAAAATAAATCCACTAATAGAAGTAATAGCAATAACGATAACCATGATAGGAGAAACAATTCCAGCCGCAACTGCCGCTTCTCCTAATACTAAAGCACCAACAATAGATAAAGAACTTCCTATAATGTTAGGTATTCTGGCATCGGTTTCTTTTAATATTTCAAAAGTAAGAATCATCAATAAAGCTTCAAAGACACTAGGTAAAGGAACACCATCTCGTTGCATGGAAAAATTAATTAATAAACTAGTTGAAATAGTTTCATGATTGTAAGTAATCATTGCAATGTAAATAGCAGGAGTAAGAATTGTTATTGAAAAAGCAAGATATCTTATAATTTTAGTATAATTAGCATTGATTGGTGTTTGATAAAAATCTTCTGGATTGTGAAACATTTCTAAAAAAACAATTGGAAGAATGGCTACTAATTTTGAATTTTCGACTACAATTGCCATTTTGCCTTCTAATAATTGAGTAGAAACAAAATCTGGTCTTTCTGTTGAAATATGTGTAGGAAAGATATTGTTAGTATTACCGTTGATCGTATCAATAATATAATTAGTATCAATAATTGCATCAATATCAATACTAGCTATTTTATTTTTAATATAATCTATTAACTCTTGACTGGCAATTCCTTTTATATATGCTATACCAACTTTTGATTTACTAATTCGTCCGACAATTAATTCTTCAACACAAAAATTACCAGTTTTTAATCTTCTTTTTATCAGTCCAATATTAGTTTGATAATTCTCATTAAAAGCATCATTTGGTCCTTTTAAAACGGTTTCACTTTTAGCGTTTGCAATTGGGCTATTTAATATTGCTTTTGTTTCTAATGCTAAAACTTCATCATACCCATCAACAGCAATTATCGCTAAGCCAGAGCATAAACTGTATAATAATTCTTCATAGTTGTTGATCTTTTTAATTTTATTTATAGGAATGTTTTTTTCAAGGTAATCTAACATGTTTTTAATTTTGACCTTACACTCTTTTTTTATAGCAAAAAAATTTAATATAAAATCATTCATTATATCTCTACTTGTTAATGATTCACAAAAAATAACATTAATTTGTTTTTTAAAAAATAGTATTTCTTTAAAAATATAATCAGGGTTATTGTTAGTAATTTTTTTCATATAATCTTTTAAATTATTTAAATTAGAACTAATTTTTTTCATATAATTCACCAATTATATTATTTCCAAAAAATAGTAAAATATAAGTAATAATAAAATTGGCAAATATTATTATACGATGAATGAATAATTTTTTGGGATATCCTTTTTTTTTATTGTAAATTATGATATGATATCTTTAATATGGAGGTTTCAATATGGCTAAAATAAGTGTGTTACCATTAGATATTTTTGTTGTTATAAACAAATCACTATTAAATGATCAAAATAGATTATATTTATCCTTACTATATCAACCAATTGTTGGTAGTATTGCTATAGGGTTGTATGTTACTTTATGGTCATATTTAAATGGTGATACTTCTTTAGAAAATATTCACCAAGATCTAATTACTAATATGCAAATGAAATTAGAAGATATTGTTGAAGCCCGTGAAAAATTAGAAGCCCTGGGATTAATTAAAACATATTATAAAAAAGGTGAGGTAAATAGTTATATATATGAACTTTATAATCCTCTAAATGCCTATGAATTTCTTAATAATCCTATTTTAAATACAGCTTTAAAAAACAATGTTAGTAGTAAAGAATATAAAAGAATTATAGATAAGTTTATTGTACCTAAGATTGAACTGAAACAATATGAAGATATTAGTTGTAATTTTAAAGATATATTTAATTTTATTGATGGTAGTATTAATAATCAAGTAAATATAAAAAAAGCTAAACAATTAGGTTTGGCTTTTGAACCAACGATTAATTTTAATGAGTTATTAAGTTTAATTCCAGAAGAATATTTAAATTATAAAAGTGTTACTAAAGATGTAAAAAATATGATTTATCAATTAGCATTTATTTATGATTTAAATAACGAAAAGATGCGTGATATAATGGAAAACTCTATTGAAGATAGACAAATAAATTTGGATTTATTAAAAAATAACTGTCGTAATTATTATAAGTTTGAACATATGGGGCGGGTGCCAACGATAATTTATAATAATCAACCTTTATCGTTAAGAGTTTCTAATTTTGATAATACAAAAAAAGCAAAACTAATTAGACAATTTGAAACTACTAGTCCTTATGAATTTTTATCTTGTAAGCAAGGTAATTCAACACCGACTACGAATGATTTGAAAATAATTGAGTATTTAATTATTGATCAAAAATTAACACCTGGAGTTACAAATGTTTTAATTGATTATGTATTAAAAATTAATAACAATAAATTAATTAAATCGTTTGTTGCTCAAATTGCTGCGCAGTGGAAAAGAAGTAATATTCAAACAGTTAGTGATGCTATGGACATGGCACAAAAGGAATACGATAATCGTGGTCACAAACCAAAGAAAAGTGATCAAAAAGTACCGTTATGGTTAGGTCAGAAAATTGATGATGAATTATTAAGTGAAAAAGATTTACAAATACTAAAACAAAAGGTAAAGGGGGATTTAGATGTTAAAAGTTAGTGATAAAGTATCAGTTAATTATAATAAACTAAAACAAAATTTTGAAGAAGCTAAAAAAGATAAGCTATTTCAAAGTTATATTTCTAGAATTAAATTAGCTGATGATATTTTAATGAAATATACCTCTTCATTAATGGATTCGTGTTTAGAATTTAATAATTGTTTGAATTGTAAACACATAAGTGAGTGTAAAAATAAGATTATAGGATATGCTTGTTTACCTAAAGTTACTAATAAAAAAATAGATTTTAATTATAAGGCCTGTCGTTATAAAGTTGAAGATAGTAAAAAAAATATTCACTTGAAAAATGTTCGTTATTTTGACTTGCCAAATAATTTAAAAGAAGCCAGTTGGGACCAAGTTGATTTTGCATTTGCTAAAAGGCAAGAAACGATTTTGTGGTTAAGTGAGTTTTTAAAAAATTATCCTAAAACTGACAAGGGACTATATTTAACGGGTAGTTTTGGTAGTGGTAAGACGTTTTTAATAACAGCTATGTTTAATGAACTAGCTAAGGAAAATGTTAAAAGTGCTATTATCTTCTGGCCGGAATTTTTAAGAAACTTAAAAGCTTCTTTTGATAGTGATTATGATGAAAAGTTCGAATATGTTAAAAAAGTACCTTTATTATTAATTGATGATTTAGGAGCTGAAACAGTGACTCCTTGGTCAAGAGATGAAATATTATGTTCTATTTTACAATATCGTATGGACGCTAAATTACCAACTTTTATTACTTCTAATTTGACAATCGAAGAATTAACAGATCATTTAGCAGAAACGAAAAGAGGAAGCGATATTGTTAAGGCCAATCGAATCATTGAGAGAATAAAACAATTGACTGAAGAAATAAAATTAATTAGTAAGAATATGAGATCTAAACAAATTTAAGTAATAACCTTGTAAGGTTTTATTGACTAAAACTACATTTTAAGCTATAATTTATGTAGTAGAAAGTAGGTATTAAGATGTTTAAAAAAGGCTTTACGCTAATTGAACTTTTGGCAGTAATTATTATACTAGCTGTAGTAGCATTAATAGCAACGCCTGTTGTTTTAAATGTCGTTAATGATGCTAAAGAATCAGCTCGGAAAAGTCAGTTATCGTTATATGCTGATAGCATCAAAACCCAATTAACAGGAAATTATTTAGCTAATGGTGGTAAATATAATGAAACAATTGATTTAGATGATAATAACTTAGATTCTTCTATTGAATGTCAAGAAGTACATTATACTAAAGATAGTCAAGTATTATTAGGTAATTGTACAATAAAAGGAAGTAATGAAAGTTATTGGTATGTTAATGGAAATATCAGTGATGTTAAACCAGATAATTTTGACTCATCGAAATTAAATCTATTATCTAGTAATGAATATATTGATGGAAGTGGAGCAAATAAACCTATCTTATTTACCGAAA
>CAZIFR010000023.1:0-12091 GCA_964539185.1 uncultured Muribaculaceae bacterium
GGAAAAAATATGGTAAAATTATGTACTAGAAGTTGGCTTAATGTTATAGTAAAAATAGTATCTATAATAAGTATGAAATTTTTACTATCTAAATATTATAAAAGGAGATAAATATAATGAAAAGATTTATTGAAAAATTTAACTTACCAAAAGAACGATATTTTATTTTATTTCTATTTTTAAATCCTTTTATAGATTTAATTACTTCATTAACAATTTATACTTTTAAGATAAATTTTACTTTTGGTATGATAATTAGGTTTCTATTTTTATTTTTAATGGTATATTATTTAATTTTTAAATCAAATAACAAATATAAAAAATTTAATTTAGGATATTTGTTATTAATTATAGTTTTTTTTATATTACATTTATTAAACATGTATAATATCAAAGATATTCATGTTTTAATAGGTGAAATCAAAATATTATTGAAAATTATTTATTTTCCTGTATTACTTTTAGCTATATTTAATTATTTTTATGATGAAAAAATAAAAATAAATCATAATATATTTAATATTATTTCTATTATTTATTTAGCCTTTATTTTAATTCCTATTATTACAAATACTTCGTTTGAGACTTATTTATCTGGAAAAATTGGTTATATAGGATGGTTTAATTCTCCTAATGAAGTAGGGGCAATATTAGCTGTTTTATCTCCATTTATTATATCTAAAATATTTAATAATTTTAATAAAATATATTCTTATATATTATTTGCCATTTATGTATTTATAATGCTAAAAATAGGAACAAAAGTACCTTTTTTTGGGATTTTACTTACCGTTTTTACTTATTTTTTAATTTATGTTTTAAGATTTATTTTAAATAAAAAGAAAGACTTTTTATCTTTTTTAAAAAGACCATTTTTTTTACCAGTTATGGTTTCAATTATAATTATGATATTATTATATACTGTTTCCACGTTAAATTTTAATTTAAACTTTCATAAAGAAAGCCTTCAAAGTAAACCAGATTCTACTGAAAAATTAACTGTTGATGACTATAAAAATCTAATTTTTAGTAGTAGAGATGTTTATAATGATATAATGCAAAAAAAGTTCAAATTAGTTAGTTCTACAGAACAATTATTTGGACTTGGTTATAAAGATGTAAATAATTTATTTAATAAAGCTTTTAATATTGTAGAAATAGATTATATAGATATTTTTTATATGTATGGAATTTTAGGTTTTATTATTATTTTTTGTTTTTTTATATCATTGTTATTAAACATTTTTCTGAAATCCATTAAAAGAATAAAACTTATTATTTATAATGAAGAATTAATACCTTATTATATTAGTATTGTTTTAATACTGGGAATTGCCTTTTTTGCTGGACATATTTTTACAGCACCTGCAGTTAGTATATATCCAATTGTAATTATTTTGTTTTTACATTTTAAAATTAAAGATTATGAAAAAGAAAATATTAATGAAAATAATATTGTTAATAAATTCACTTGTTTTTTTAAAAAATATGTAGTTCAAATTTTTGGCATAATTTCATTAATGCTTGTTATAGTATTTGGATTAAGTATTAAATCATGTAAAGTTTATAATCTTGTTCTTTATATAAATGATAACCAATTTGTTGATCAACCCAATTTAGAAATGATCAATTCAATTAATATTAAAGACGATTATGATATAAATGTTAATGATAAATTATATGAATATAATTACTTAAATAATAAGGTTTTTTTAAAAATATATTTAGTAGAACGTACTATAGAAGACAGTAAGGATAAATTTTTAATGTTTACTATAAATAATCTTTCAAATAATAAAGTCGATTTAAAAATTGTTTATCAAGATATTTCTACTGAAGAAGAAGTTCAATTTTTGTATTCTTTTAAAAATGATGAAATTGTTAAAGAATATAATTCAACTGTAGGTGAAGATAAAACAACTTTACCAGTTAATTATATTGAATATATTGATGGTAATAGTATATTAACTTCGAAAGGATTTATATATAAAAATTTAACCAAAGATTATGATAATAATGAAAATAGTAAAATTAAAGAACTAGTTTCAGAAAATGACAATGTTTATATTGATAGTAATAATTTTGTGCATGACTTTATTTTAGATGGTTTTGAAAATTATGATACTTATTTTCTTTTATCCGATAATAAATTATTTAAAAATCAAAAAAGTATAGATATATATATAGACATGCTTAATAGTGCAAAATACACTTCTTGGTTATCTTTTGATGGGTCTTATCATAAATTGCCTTATTCAATAGAACCTTTTACTCGTGATGGTTACGGTAAAAATCCTGGAGCTGTTATTGGCAAACAAGCATTTTATAATTATAAGTTAGATCAAAGTAATATTTTTTATGATTTTACTATAAATTCAAATCATTATCTTTTGAAATATATGTATCGTAATAATAATGGTGTTTGGTTTACAGAATATACATCTACTTGGTTAAAAAAAGATTATGATATAAGAGCACCTTATATAGATACTAGGCATAATGAAGGAATTGGAGACTACTTTAATAATATTGGAGACTACTTTAATAATAATAAATTAAAAGATACTTATTTATGTTATTCCAATTATTTATTACAAAAATATAATGAAAATAATGTTGTAAGATTTAAAGAAGGAATATTACTACCTGATTATTTTTCATATAATCATCAAAAAAATACGCATTCGTCATTAAATCACCAACTTGCAATAATTAATTATCTTTTGAATTCTTTTATTATTACAAATAAACTTGAATATAAAAATATGGCTGTATTGATGTTAGATACTATTGAAAAACAATCTGAAAAATGGATACGTGATGATAAGGATTTATGGTACCAAATAAATGAAAATAATGAATTTGATGGAAGGGATTATAAAACACTTACATTGGAAGATTTGCTATATACACAAAAGTATCTGATTTTATCAGGTGAAAAGAAAAGTGAACAAATAACAAAACTAATTAAATCTAAGTATAGTTACTTAAAAGATATTAATTATAATATTCCTAAAAGTATTATTGAAGCTGTTGAGAGGGGTAGTTATTAATTTATGTTTGAAAATTATTTTGGTATTGATATTTCTGTTTTAGATTACAAAATGTTAAAAACAGCAATCATTAATGATATTGCCAAAAATAAAAAAAGCACAATTATAGCTATTAACCCAGAAAAAATAATGAAATCAAGAAATGATGAAATGTTAAAAGAATTATTGAATTCATCTACTTATAAAATTCCTGATGGAATTGGAATTATTTATGCCTCAAAATTAAAAAAAGGTAATATTAAGAAACGGGTTACAGGAATTGATTGTATGGATATGTTATGTCAATTATCCGATGAAAAAGAATATAAAATATTCATGTATGGGTCAAAAAAGGAAATTGTTGAAAAAGCTAAAAATAAATTGGAATATAAATATCCTAATATTAAAATTGTTGGTTATATCGATGGTTATGAAAATGACAACAATTTAATTATTAATACTATAAACAAGTTAAAACCAAATATTTTATTTGTAGCATTAGGATCCCCTAAACAGGAAATATGGATTAATGAAAACAAAGCAAAACTTGATGTTAATATTTTTCAAGGTGTTGGTGGATCATTTGATGTAATAAGTGGTAGTATAAACCGTGCCCCAAAATGGATGCAAAATATTGGTTTAGAATGGTTATATAGATTAATTAAGGAACCAAGTAGGATAGGAAGGCAATTACAATTATTTAAGTTTTTGAGTTTAATTTTATTTAGGAAGGAATGAATTTAATGAAGATGAATGTTATTGGACTTGGTTATATTGGATTACCAACAGCAGCTATGTTTGCTTCTAATAATGTAAAAGTAATAGGTGTAGATATAACTGAATCAATTGTTAATACTATAAATCAAGGAAAGATACATATTGAAGAACCAGGGTTAGCAGATTTAGTTGAAAAGGTAATAAAGAATGGAAACCTAAAAGCATCATTAACACCAACAGTAGCTGATGTGTTTATAATAGCAGTACCAACTCCAAATTTTAATAACAAATATAAAAGTTGTAATTTAGAGTACGTTGATAATGCAATTCAGTCAATACTACCATATGTTAAAAAAAATAATATAATAATTATTGAATCGACTGTTTCACCAAGAATAACAGAAGATAAGATTAAACCAATATTTGAAAAAAAAGGATTTATAATAGGTAAAGATATTTTTTTAGCACATTGTCCAGAAAGAGTTTTACCAGGGCACATACTTAAAGAATTAGTTAGTAATAATCGAATAGTAGGAGGTGTAACTCCTGCTTGTGCTAAAAAGGCAGCTAATGTTTATAAAACATTTGTTAAAGGTGAAATAATAGTAACTGAGGCTAAAACAGCTGAAATGAGTAAATTAATGGAAAACACTTATCGAGATGTTAATATAGCAATTGCTAATGAATTATCAAAAATTTGCAATGAGTTAGATATAAATGTTTTAGATGTAATTAAAATAGCCAATAAACATCCTAGAGTTAACATTTTAAATCCTGGTCCTGGTGTTGGAGGGCATTGTTTAGCAGTTGATCCATATTTTATATATGCTGAAATACCTAAAACAGCACAATTAATTAAACAAGCTCGTGATATTAATAATAGTATGCCAAAATATGTTGTTGAAAATGTTGAAAAGTTATTAAAATATGATACAACAAAAACCATTTCCATATTTGGTATTACTTATAAATCAAATGTGGATGATTGTAGAGAATCACCTTCATTAAAAATAATAGAAGTGTTAATAAATAAAGGATATAATGTGAAAATTCATGATCCGTATGTTAAAAATAAAGATTATTATGATGAAGATGAAGCATTGCAAAATAGTGATATGTTATTATGTTTAGTTGGACATAAACAATTTAAAGATTTGAATTATTCAAAATTGTTTAAATTAATGATTCAACCTGTGATTTTTGATACTACAGGAGAAATTACAATTTCTGATAACAAAATAACATTAATTAATTATGGTAACTTATGGAAATTTATTAAAAGGAGTAAATAAAATGAATGAAAAAATACCAAAAAAAATTCATTATTGTTGGTTTGGGGGGAATCCTTTACCAAAACTAGCAATTGAATGTATAGAAAGCTGGAAAAAAAATTGTCCGGATTATGAAATAATTGAATGGAATGAACAAAATTTTGATTTAAGCATGTTTAATTATGCTCAGGAGGCATACAATTCTAAAAAATATGCGTTTGTTAGTGATGTATGTAGACTATATGCTCTTTATAATCATGGTGGAATTTATATGGATACTGACGTAGAGGTTATACAAAGTTTAGATGAATTTTTGTGTCATAATAGCTTTTCTGGATTTGAAACAATTAATTCGGTCCCTACAGGAATTATGGCTTGCCAAAAAAATGACAAACTGTTTAAAGAATTTTTAGATTATTATAATGACAAAAGATTTATTAAGACAGATGGAAGTTTAGATCTTACTACCAATATAATTCCAATAACCAATATTTTGTTAAAATACAATTTAGAATTAAATAATCAATTTCAAATTATTAATGGAATGGCATTATATCCTAAAACTTATTTTTGTCCTTTAAATTATGATTCCGAAAAAACAGAATTTTCAAATAAAACTTATACTATTCATCATTTTGCAGGTTCTTGGCTTTCTTCTAAAGAACGAAAAAAATTAAAAGGCAAAAATTTAGGGTCAAGAATACGAAGATTAATAAAAAAGATTATTAAAGAAAAAAACTATTACAAACTTAAAAAATTGATTAAAGGTAAAAAAATATGAGAACAAAAAGTGCGATTTACAATATCTTTACTTCAATAATATATAGAATTATTGTTATTATATCAGCCATGATTATAACTGAAAAGTTTATAGTTCTTTATGGTTCAAATGTTAATGGATTAAGGTCTTCTATATTACAGTTTGTTGGATATCTAAATATTATTGAATTAGGTCTTGGAGAATCGATAATTTATGCATTATATAAACCTCTTGCAGATAACAATAAAAAGAAAATTAACTCAATTTTAACTTCTGCACATAATTCTTATAAAACAATTGGTTACTTTTTTACAATATTATTATTCTTATTAGCTTTAGTATATCCTTTTATTATTAATAATTCTTCTTTTAGTTATATAAATGTTTTTTCTTTTGTTTTGATAATTGGAATGTCTGGAGTTATTAATTATTTTATTATTGGAAAATATCAGACCTTATTATACGCAGGACAAAAAATTTATATTATTAATAATATAAGTACTATATCAGTAATTTTGAATTTTTTATTATTAATCGTTGGAATCTTTTTAAAAATTGATTATATATTGTTGTATTTTTTATCTTTAAGCACTATATTAATAAAAGCTTATTTAATAAAATATTATAGCAAAAAATGTTATAATTACATTGATTTTAAGGAAAAACCAGATGAAATTGTAAATAAAAACAGAAAAGATGTATTTACACATCAAATTTCCAGATTGTTAGTATATAATTTTCCTGTAATAATTATTACTTTTATGTTTCCATTAACAGAGGTAAGTGTTTATGTTATATATGCAAACCTCTTATTAAATATAAGTACAATTGTCCAAATTTTCGGTAATAGTTTAATACCTGGATTTGGTGATTTAATCGCCTCTAGCGAAAAAACGAAAATTAAAAATGCTTATAGTGATTATGAATATTATTATTATTTAATAGTAACTTTTGTTTATGCTACTACAACCATTCTAGGAATGAGTTTTTTAAAGATTTATGTAGGGCATATTCAAGATGTCAATTATATTAGGCCTGTTTTGTTTTATTTATTTGTAATATTTGGTATTATTTCTAATTTTAAAATTCCTCAATCTTCAATTATTATTTCGGCAGGACATTTTAAAGAAACTAAAAAATATGCAATAATTGAATCAGTAATTACTATAATTTCAATTATAATTTTAGGTTATTTTTATAAATTGAATGGGATAATTTTAGGTAGCACAATTGGTGTTTTATATAGATGTATTGATATGTATTATGCGAGTAAAATAACAAACTATAAATTTTCCATGTCTTTAAAACGTATTTTAAGATCTATAGGTATTATTATAATATCTTTATTGCCATTTATATTTATTGTAAATCTAGAAGTAACATCATTTTTAATATGGATTATAAATGCTTGTTTTGTATCATGTTGGGTAATATTTTTAACTATAACGATTAACTATCTTTTAGAACCCCAAACTTTTACCAATATTATTAATCGAATTAAAATTTTAATTAGGAAAAAAAATGATTAAAATTAGTATTATAGTGCCAATTTATAATGTTGAACTTTATCTAGATAAATGCTTAAGTAGTCTAGTTAATCAAACCTTAAATGATATTGAAATAATTGCTGTAAATGATGGTTCAACTGATAAAAGTTTAGAAATATTAAACAAATTCAAAAAACAATATTCAGATATGATAAAAGTTTATAATAAAAAAAATGGTGGTTTATCTGATGCTCGAAATTTTGGAATCGAAAAAGCAACTGGTAAATATTTATTGTTTGTAGATTCTGATGATTGGATTGAATTAAATACTTGCGAATTTTTATATAATTATTCTGAAAAATATAATTATGATATTTTAATTTTTAACATAAATATGGTATATGAAAATAAAATAGTGAAAAGTCCTAAACTTAGAAAGGGACTTATTTCCAAGGAAGAATATATTATATTGCAACCATCAGCTGCATGTAATAAATTATATAAAAATACAATTTTTTCTAATAACAATATTCGCTTTCCAGTTAATTTATGGTATGAAGATATTGCATTAATACCCTCTTTATGTATTACAACAAATAAAATAGGATGTATTAACAAATATTTTTATAATTATTATCAAAGATCAAATTCTATTATGAATCAAGAAAAGTTTAATCCTAAAATTAAAGATATTATTAAAGCGTTAGAATATTTAAATTCCTTTTTTAAAGAAGATGATTTTTTAAAAGAAAGAGAATATTTATCTATTTTTTGCTATTTACGTGTTTTTGTGCAAAAAAATATAAAATTTAAACAAGCTTCTAAAGTTTTTAATTTATTTAGATGTGAATTAAAAAAGAACTATCCCAAATGGTATAAAAATCAGTATTTTAAATTATGGGGAATTAAACATAAAATAGTAGCTTTTTTAATTTATTTTAAACAATATAAAATAATTAGAATAATTATGAAATGAGTTGAGGTTATGAAAGTAAGTATTATTGTTGCAATATATAATTTAGAAAAAATAATTTCTAATTGCATTGAAAGTTTAATTAATCAAACTTATCAAAATATTGAAATATTATTAATAAATGATGGTTCTATTGATGGAACAATTAATGTTATAGAAAAGTATAAAAAAATTGATAACCGAATTAAGGTTTATAATAAAAAAAATGGTGGTTTATCTAATGTACGCAATTTTGGAGTTAATGTATCAAGTGGAGAATATTTGTTGTTTGTGGATGGAGATGATACTTTACAATTAAATACTGTTGAAAAGCTTGTTACACAAGTTGATGAAAATCAAGATATAATTATATTTGATTTAAAATGTATATCTGAAGGACATATATTTAGTTTAAAAGGTTTAAAAAATGTGTCCCATGAAATTAATAAAAATTATTTAATTTCTACTATCTCAGCTGTAAACAAATTTTACAAAAGAAGTTTTATTATTAATAATAATATTCAATTTATGGAAGACATTTATTATGAAGATTTAGAATTAATGCCTAAGTTAATTTTATATAATCCAACAATTAAATATATTAACGAAGATTTATATAATTATATAAAAAGAAAAAATTCAATAACTAATACTGCGCAGTATTCAGAAAAATTTAATGATATTTTTAAAATTTTTGATAGCATTAGAATAAATTTTCAAAAGGCGAATCTTTATAATAAGTATAAAGATGAAATTGAATATATATATATATCAAAATTTTTAATTAATGGTTCATTACGATTTATCCCATATAATAAGCATTATGATAGTATTTATAAAATTATAGATATAATAAAAAAGGAATATCCACATTGGTATAAAAATAAGTATTTTAAATTAGAAAATTATAGAGCAAAAATATTATCTTATTTAATAATTTTTAAACAATTTTGGGTGATAAAGTTATATAAAATGGTGATAAAATGAAGAAAGAACAATTTATAGTAATTACAAAAGGTTATCCAAGTGAAAAAAATATTTATAATAATGCATTTGTACACTCAAGGGTACTAGAATATAAAAAAAAGGGACTTTTTATAGATGTTTTTTCTATCGATAATGAACAAAAGGATTTATATTCATATAAATATGAAGGCGTAAATGTCCAAAGTGGTGGTTATGAAGATTTAAAAGAAATATTAAAAAAATATAACTATAAAAAAGTATTAGTTCATTTTGCTTGGAAAAAAACGATGAAGACTATTTTTGAATCAGTCCCAAACAAAAATATTATTGTTTGGGTTCATGGTGTAGAGGCATTGGGATGGTATAGAAGATTATTTAATATCGAATTTTGTTTTACTTCTATTATTAAGTTTTTAGGATATATTATTTTAAATACCGAGCAAATGATTTTTATGCGTAAAATGATAAAATCCAAATCAAATATACATTATATTTTTGTTTCTGAATGGATGAAAACTATTTTAGAAAAGGATACATTAACCATAGGAAAAATTAAAAATTATTCAATTATTCCAAATGTGATTAATGAAAAAATATTTAACTATACTAAAAAAAATCCTGAAGATAGATTTAAAGTTTTTAATATTCGTCCATACCATTCAAAAAAATATGCTAATGATATTTTAGTTAAAACAATTTTATTACTTTCAAAATCTGAGTTTTTTCCTCAGTTAGAATTTAATTTGTATGGCGATGGTAGGTTATTTAATAAAACACTAAAACCATTAAGAAAATTTCAAAATGTAAAAATTTCTCAAGGATTTTTATCACAATCTGAAATTTCAATAAATCACAAAAAAAATGGAATTCTTTTAATGCCTACTAGACAAGATGCCCAAGGAGTTTCAATGTGTGAAGCTATGAGTAGTGGGTTAGTTCCAGTTGTAAGCAATAATACTGCTATACCAGAATATGTTAATGATAATTGTGGTTATTTATGTTATAATTATAAAGAAATGGCTAATGCTATTATATCACTTATTAATAATCCATCCATTTTTAGTAAGAAATCTAAAAGGTCATCTGAATATATTCAAAAAAAGTGTTCACTTAAAATCATAATAGAAGAAGAGATTAAGATAATATTAAAATAAAATGTTACAAATTATGGAAGAATGGTGATTTATGAATATAAAAAAGATAGTGATAGGTATATTGATATTTATTGTATTTACCTTACCAATTATATTTTTAGTTTATACAAAGTATCCATTTTTATTTAAGAATAATAAAAATAATGTTATTATTCTAGCTTATCATCATTTTGTAAGTAAAGAGGAAAAAGAAGAATACTTTGCTGATAATCAAAATGTTATGGATGTAGATAAATTTGAAGAACAATTAAAATATTTAAAATTTAAAAAGTATTATCCTATCACACTTAATCAATTGTATTGTTGGTTAAATAATAAATGTCAATTACCTAAAAAATCCATTCTAATTACTATCGATGATGGTAACTTATCTACATACAAATATGCACTACCACTTCTTGAAAAATATGAATTTAATGGTGTATCATTTGTTATAACATCACGTATGAATCAAAAAAGTGATGAATGGAGTTGTGGCAAGCTTGTTTTTATGGGAGAAAAGGTAATTGAAGATATTAAAACTAATCATAAGCGTTTAGAAATTGCTTCACATTCTCATAATCTACATCAAACACTTAATGATTTATTTCCTAAAGATGTTTTAAGTTCAGAAGAAATACAGAATGATTTAATAAAATCTAAAGAGTTATTGAATACCGATTACTTTGCATATCCTTTTGGGTCATATGATGAAAAGTATATAGATTTTTTAAAAAATACTGACTTTAAACTTGCTTTTACCTATGGACCTTTTAAAAGTGTAGCACAAGATGAAAATCCATTTCTTGTTCCACAAATCGGTATTCCAGCTAACATATCAATGTTAAAATTTAAAATGTTATTGAAAAAATAAAAATAGGAGGTTTTTATGATTAA
Source organism: uncultured Muribaculaceae bacterium (assembly GCA_964539185.1). Taxonomy (GTDB): domain Bacteria; phylum Bacillota_I; class Bacilli_A; order RF39; family UBA660; genus Faecisoma. Next base: position 11,216 of record CAZIFR010000023.1, read on the forward strand.
AGTTATGACTATATTTGGTACTAGACCAGAAGCTATTAAAATGGCGCCATTAATAAAAGAATTAGAGAGCAGAAAAGAAATTGAAAGTATTGTCTGTGTTACTGCACAACATCGAGAAATGCTTGACCAGGTTTTAGAAACATTTAAAATAATACCAAATTATGATCTGGATATTATGAAACAAGGACAAACTCTCAGTGATATTACAACAAGGGCATTAAATGGTTTGGAAGATATAATTAGAGATGTTAAACCCAATATTGTTCTTGTTCATGGGGATACAACAACAACTTTTGCAGGAGCATTAGCGTCTTTTTATAATCAGGTTGCGATTGGTCATGTTGAAGCTGGACTTCGTACATGGAACATGTATTCTCCTTATCCGGAGGAAGCTAATCGTCAAATGGTAAGTGTCTTATCAAATATGCATTTTGCTCCTACTAAAACATCAGCGACAAATTTAATTAATGAAGGAAAAAATAAAGAAGATATTTTTATTACAGGCAATACAGTAATTGATGCAATGGCTTATACTGTTAATAATAATTATAATCATGAAGTTTTAGATTGGGTTGGCAATAATAAAATGATTTTATTAACTGCTCATAGAAGAGAAAATTTAGGTGATCCTATGAGAAGTGTTTTTAAAGCAATTAAAAGAATTGTTAATGAATATAATGATGTTAAAGTAGTTTATCCAATTCATATGAATCCTAAAGTACGTGAAATAGCTAATGAAATATTTGGTGATTCTAATAAAATCAAATTAATTGAACCCTTAGAAGTATTAGATTTTCATAATTTTATGAATAAATCATATATTATTTTAACTGATAGTGGAGGACTTCAAGAAGAGGCACCATCACTTGGGAAACC
>CAZIFR010000024.1:0-11565 GCA_964539185.1 uncultured Muribaculaceae bacterium
TTTGTTAGGACTAGTAATGTTCACCTTTGCTAATCCTAGAGAAAGAGAATTAGACACACCAGATCCAACACCAAATCCTATAGAAGAACCAAAGGATGATGAAGAGCCTGAAGAACCAGAACCTTCAATTATTAGTAGAACGGATACTGTTCCAGTAATTGAAATTACTCCAACAAGGGTTTTAATCCTTTTAGGGGATGATTATGACGTTATGACAGGAGTAAATGTAATAGATGATCACGATACATTAGTAGCCGATGCTAATATTGTCGATACTAAAGATTTAAATGTTGGTCGTCATGAAATCATTTATAAGGCTAGAGATTCAAGAGGAAACCTAGCAACTGCAAATAGGGAATTAATTGTATTAGACCCAGATGGCGATGAAGATGGTGATAAATTCACTAATAAGGAAGAATACGACAATGATACTGATCTAGAAGATGAAAATAGTTATCCTATTTTAGGTAAACCTATTTTTGATGATTTCGATCAAAATATTACAGTAAATCAATCAGAATCATATACTGATGTTTTACCAACAGCTAAAGATACTTTAGGTAAAGCAGTTATTGTAACAGCTGTTGGTACTGTTGATTCTGAGGTGGTAGATGTATATACAATTACATATACAGCAACTGATCGAAGTGGCAATACAGAAGTAGCTACTAGAACAGTAACCGTTATCGATAAAGAAAAACCAGTGATAACATTAAATGGCGATTCAGAAATAAGATTATTAGTTGGTCATGAATATATTGAACAAGGTGCTAAAGTTACCGATAATGTTGATGATGAAACGGTTGCTTTAATAACTGGAAGTGTTGATACTGCTCTAGCTGGTGAGTATACGTTAAAATATAATTATACTGATAAAGCAGGCAATGATGCTATAGAACAAGAAAGAATTGTTAAGGTATACGATCCAGATGGCGATGAAGATGGCGATAAATTTACTAATAAAGAAGAATACGATAATGATACTGATCTAGAAGATGAAAATAGTTATCCTATTTTAGGGAAACCTGTTTTTGATGATTTTGACCAAAATATTACAGTAAATCAATCAGAATCATATACTGATGTTTTACCAACAGCTAAAGATACTTTAGGTAAAGAAGTTGTTGTAACATCTAGTGGTACTGTTGATATTGAAGTTGTAGATGAATATACGATTACATATACAGCAACTGATCGAAGTGGAAATACAGAATCAGCAACTAGAACAATAAAGGTTGTTGATAATGTCGATCCAATTATAACCTTAAAAGGGGATTCGATAATAACTTTAGTTAGGGAATATAATATTCCATGGAAGTTTTGGGAAGCTGGATATATAGTAAATTATAGTGAAGCTGGATATAACGTTGTAGAAAAAAATACATATACTGTTACTACATCAATAACATTTAAAGATCCATATTCTACTATAGAAGAAGTTGTAACTTCCATAAAACCAAATGTAGGCAAATATACTATTACATATACTGTTGTTGACGCTTCTGGTAATAGTGGTAGTGTAAGTAGGACCGTTTATGTTATAAGAGCAATTGATGAAGCTAAAGATATTGAACTGACAGTTGGAAAAACGACATTTGATGTTTGTACTACTGAACCATGTAATCAATTAACGAGCGATGATTATCAAGTTGTAGCTAAAGATTGGTTTGATGGAAAATGGTTTGATTATCATAGAATTGAAAACATTATTATAGAAAATAATGCTGATATTACCAAAGTTGGTTCATATAATGTAAGATTTACTGCTATTGATTGGCGTGGTCAACAAAAGTCATTTGTTAAAACAATAAAAATTGTCGATAGAATTGATCCTGAAATTACAGGATTATCTGAAACTGAAACAGTAAGTGTTACAGTAAAAAAAATTAATATTAATATTCCTAAAATACTAGCAACTGATAATTATTATAGCGATACTGATTTAGTAGTTTCATATACATTTAAAGGAGAATATGATTACAAAGGATCTTTATTTGGATCAAAACATACTGATGTTTATTTGAAGACTATTATATACACAGTAAAAGATGGTAGTGGTAATAAAAGTACTTATACATACAATTTACCTAAACTTTATTTAAAGGAATCAAATGGTTGGGTTAATTGGCCATTCTCTGATTGGCAAGAATAAGAGTTTAAAACTCTTTTTTTCTTCTTTGTTTAACTATCTTGCTTTATTTTGAAAATATATGATAAAATAAAGATAGGTGATTTTATGGCATATATAAAATATAAGGAATTAACAAAATATTTTAATTTTAATAAAAAGATTGATACTTCTTCATTACCACAATATGTTTTAGATTATTTATATAATGGTGAGAATATTATAGCATCATATAAAACATCTAGAGATAAAGCTATTTTTACTGATAGACGGATGATATTATTTGATGTTACACCAATTATTAAAAGAAAGAAAATTCATATTATACCTTATCAATCTATTTCAACAAGTGCCATTGTATTTAATCGAAAAAGTAGTGCTATTTTAGCTTCTTTTGATAGTGGTTATCAAATAAGATTAGATTTCACATTGATGAGTGCGGATGATAAAACAAGTTTAAGATTGTTATATTATGAAATTATGAAAAATAAATAATTAAAAGATAATGAAATAATGGAGGTTGTTTAATGGAAAAATTTATACCTGATGTATATCAAAAAAGCATTTATACTATTAATTATGACCTTTTAATCTCAAGAGGGATAAAATGTATTTTAATGGATCTGGACAATACTATTGTGCCAATAACGATAAAAAATGCTAATAAAAAAATCAAAGAATTATTTGATGAATTAAAAAATAAAGGATTAAAAGTAATCATTTTTTCTAATAGTTCAAAATCACGAATTAAACCTTTTAAAGATGAATTAGAAGTTGATTGTTGTGCTAATGCGTTTAAACCTTTGAAGAAAAAATATTTAAAAATTCTAACCGAATATAATTTAAATGTTGCTGAAGTAGCTTGTATTGGGGACCAATTATTAACTGATATTCAAGGAGGAAATAAGATTGGCATAACGACTATTTTAGTTAATCCAATCGGTACAAAAGAAAGAAATATGACAAAAATTTGTCGTTATATTGAAAAACATATTTATAAAAAATTGCGAGATGCTAATTTGTTTACGAAGGGAAAGTATTATGAATAAGTGCCGTGGATGTGGAATTGAATTATCTGATGAAAAAAAAATTTGTGAAAGATGTTTTAGGATTAAACACTATAATGAATATGAGGCTGTAAATAAAACGAATGCTGATTTTGACCTAATATTAAAAAATATTAATAAAAGTAATGACTTAGTTTTATTATTAGTTGATTTATTTAATATTTCTAATTTATCATTAATTAAAAGGTATTTAAAAAATGATCTTATTTTGGTTTTAACGAAAAGAGATTTATTGCCTAAAAGAACTAAAAATAGCAAATTATTAAGTTATGATTATGGAATTGATTATCTAGATAAGATAATTATTAGTAGTTTTAAAAATTTTAATTTTGATGAATTAATTAATAAAATAAAAATTTATAAAAAAGCAAAAAATATTTATGTTGTTGGTTTTACTAATGCTGGTAAATCGACAATGATAAATAAATTGTTATATAATTATTCTGATAATAAAACGAGAATTACAACTAGCCCGATTCCATCAACAACATTGGATTTAATAAAAATAAAATTAAATGATCAAATTACTTTGATCGATACTCCAGGACTAATAATGTCTGGTGATATTATCAATTATGTTAGTGGTCCGGATTTAAAAAAAATAATTCCTAAAAAAGAAATTAAACCAATTACTTATCAAATAAAGGAAAAACAGATGATTGTTGTTGATGATTATTTAATAGTTGAAGCGGAAAATATTAATTTAACTTTTTATGTATCTAATAAATTGAAATTCAAAAAATATTTCAAAGAAATTCCAATTCCTAAAAAGTTTAAAAAACATGAAGTTATGGTTGATAAAAATGATATTGTTATTAGAGGATTAGGATTTATAAGGACAAATAAAAAATGTAAAATTAATATTTACACTTTAGACAAAGTTGAAGTTTGTACCCGAGACTCTTTAATTTAATTTTTATATTTTTTAGCGGCATCAATAAAAGCTTTGAACAAAGAGAAACTTGCTTTCTCTTTGTATTTTTTTTCTGGATGCCACTGTACTCCGATATTGAAGTAATCATCTTTTTCAACAGCTTCAATTAAGCCATCTAAAGAAAAAGCGACAGCTTTATAGTCCCCTGAACTAGCGACATGATAGTTATGATTACTATTAACAATTATCATGTCTTTTTTTATAATATCAAAAAGGTTAGAACTTTCATTAATTTTTATTTCGTGAACTTTATCTTTATTAGGTGAAGAGTGAATTGGATTTTCATTCAAAATATTTTTATTATCATTATTATAATTACACATTATTTGCATCCCTAAACAAACTCCCAAAAGAGGTATTTTATAATCGTTAGCATATTTACAAATATACTTATCATAGTCAAAAATACGGCTACCACCTTGGAATAAAATGCCACTGCAAAGTGAAAGTTGTTTATTTAATATTTCGATATCGTTATCTGTTAAACGACCAATTTCAGCACCAGTCATTTTTTCATAATCGACAATTTGCGGTGGTAGAATTAAAATAGGGATTCCACCACATTCTAAAATAGCTTTCCGATAATTATCCATAACAAAAATAGTTGATTTATTGTTTTTTATCGTTTGACTTTTTCCAACAATTCCAATAATAGGTTTCATCACATCACCAATTATATTCTAACTTATTTAATTTTATTTATACAAGTGCATAATATGCATGTTTTTATTTGACAAACATATATTTGACTGGTAAAATTTAATTAGGTGGTTATATGGTAGCACATGTTTTAATTGAAATAAGTAATATCGATAAGACATTCACTTATTTAATACCTTCTGATTTAAAAGCTAAAGTGGGATGTAGATGTTTAGTTCCCTTTGGAAATAGATGCTTAGAAGGCTTTATTATAAAAATAGACGCTTCTTTTGATTGTGATTATGAATTAAAACATATTATTGAATTAGTTGATGATACTCCAGTTTTAAATAAAGAGTTATTAGATTTAGGGTATTATCTAAGTAAAAAAACGTTATGTACTTTAACTAGTGCCTATCAAACGATGCTACCAAGAGCGTTAAAAGCTAGAAGTGGAAAGAAAATAAACAAAAAAAAGATTCTATATTTAAAAAAAATTAGTGATTATGAACCAACTAATGATAAAGAAAAAGTTTTATTAGATTTATTAGAAAACAAAGATATATCTTTAAAAGAAGCCAGCGATGTATCTAAATATACAGTTGATAAATTAATTCAAAAAGGAGTTATTGAAAAATATTTAAAAGAGGTTTATCGATTAGATGATTCAATAATTATTTCAAAAGAAAAAAAAGTTTTAACTGCTGAACAAATCAATGTTATTCAAAATATTCACTTAAACACTTTTAAGCCCTATTTACTTCATGGGGTTACAGGAAGCGGTAAAACAGAAGTTTATATGCAAGTAATTGAAAAAGTTTTAAAAGAAGGAAAAGAAGTTATTATGCTAGTTCCGGAAATTAGTTTAACTCCTCAACTAGTGGATACTTTCAAAAAAAGATTTGGGAACCAAATTGCTCTTTTACATAGTAGACTTAGTAATGGTGAAAAATACGATGAATGGCGGAAAATTGTTAGACAAGAAGTATCAATCGTTATTGGTGCTAGAAGCGCTGTTTTTGCACCTTTAACTAATATTGGAGTTATTATTATCGATGAGGAACATTCTAGTACTTATAAACAAGAAAACAATCCTAGATATAATGCTATTGATCTTGCTTTATATCGGGCTAGAAAGTATAATTGTCCACTCGTTTTGGGAACGGCAACACCGTCCATTGAAAGTTATACGAAAACTACTTTAGGAGTTTATCAATTATTAGAAATGAAAAAAAGAATTAACGATATGTTTCCACAAATATTGTTAGTTGATATGAAAAAAGAAATGAGTAATAGAAATTATATATTTTCTGATATTTTAAAGACAAAAATTAATGAAACATTAACTAAGAAAGAGCAAGTTATTTTACTTTTAAATAGACGTGGATTTACAACGATAATTCAATGTCGTAATTGTGGATCAGTTCATAAGTGTCCTAAGTGTGACATTCCTTTGATATATCATTTAAAAGAAAACATCATGAAATGTCATTATTGTAATTATGTTACTAAAAAAATAAATATATGTCCAACGTGTAAAAGTAATGAGATTAATGAAAGAGGTATGGGAACTGAAAAGTTAGAACAGGAAGTTTTAAAAAGCTTTCCTAAAGCTAGAGTGTTAAGAATGGATATTGATACTACTCAAACTAAAAATGCTCATCAAAAAATACTTAACAGTTTTAAAAATGAAGATTATAATATTTTAATCGGAACCCAAATGATTGCTAAGGGATTAGACTTTCCTAAAGTAACATTAGTTGGAGTTATAAATGGGGATGCTACTTTAAATATTCCTGACTTTAGAAGTGGAGAAAGAACTTTTCAACTTTTAAGTCAAGTAGCCGGTCGTTCAGGACGTTCTGATTTAAATGGTAGTGTTATTATTCAGGCTTTTAATACAGATCATTATAGTTTGATTTATGCCAAAAATAATGATTATTTAAGTTTTTATCGAAAAGAAATGAGCATTAGAAAACAATTACAGTACCCTCCTTTTTATAATCTTTGTTTAATAAAGATTCAAGGAATTAACGATGATGATTGCAAAAAGGAAGGTTTAAAAGTTGTTAAGTATTTAAAAGAACATTTAAAGGATGAAATTATTTTAGGTCCAACACCCGCTATAATACCTAAAATTAATACAAAATACTTTTATCAAATTATTATTAAATTTAAAGATACAAAGAAAATATATAATAATCTTAAATTTATAAATGATCAATACCGAAAGGGAAAAGTAAATGTTTCAATTGATTTTAATCCGATTAAAATCTAAACGGCTCTTTTAAAAATATAGTTTTTTTAAATAAAACGTGGTATACTTATAGTGGGTGATAATGATGGATTTATCAAATATAGTTATTGAAAAAGATTTGAAAATAGTATTTATGGGAACTCCAGAATTTGCGGCAGTTGTTTTAGATGGTTTGTTAAATCAATATAAAATTAGAGCAGTTGTTACTCAACCTGATAAGATAGGAAATAGAGGAGAATTGAATATTTCTAAAGTTAAACAAGTAGCCTTAGATCATTCGATTTTAATTCTTCAACCAAATAATATTAAAACCGAATATCAAGAAATAATTGCTTTAGAACCAGATTTAATTATAACTTGTGCTTATGGTCAAATAGTACCTAAAGAAATATTAAATGCTCCAAGATTAGGTTGTATTAATGTTCATGCATCATTACTTCCTAAATTAAGAGGTGGAGCCCCTATTCATAGAGCTATTATGAATGGTCATACTAAGACGGGAATAACTATTATGTATATGAATACAAAAATGGATGAAGGCGATATTATCAGTCAAAAGGAAATTGAAATTACTAATACTGATACTGCTTCCACTTTACATGATAAGTTAAGTGTTCTTGGAATTGAATTATTATTGGAAACTCTTCCTAGTATTATTAATAAAACTAATAATCGAATTAAACAAGACAGTACGCAAGCTAGTTATGCTTTAAATATTAGAAGAGAAGATGAAAGAATTAATTTTAATGAAACTAAAAAACAAATATATAATCAAATTAGAGGCCTAAATTCATGGCCAGGTTCTTATTGTATGTTTGAAGGAAAAATATTAAAAGTATGGGAATCTAGAATAAGTGAAAATTATCCTTTAGGATTTAATGGTCAAATATCTAATATATATGATGATGGTTTTGGTATTAAAGTTAGTAATGGTGAAATTGTATTTACTGAAGTTCAATTAGAAGGTAAGAGAAAAATGAAAACATTAGAGTTTATTAATGGATTGCCTAATAAAAACGAATTGATGGGAAAGATTTTGGACTGAAATGAATTATATTGGAGTTATTAAAAACCTCTGGTCTAATCGACGTTATCGGTCGTTAATTATACTTGGCATATATGCACTTTTTTTCACATTCACTTTTATGATTATAGGTCAAAAAAATGATGGGGTTGATATTGATAATTTAAAAGGAATTGATTTATTTAAAACAATTACAGAATATCATTACCGTATTGAAGGTGAAGAGTCATTTGATGTTATAGTAGATGATGATATTGTTATTCAATATAAAGAAAATAATTATGATTTAAATAATGTTCCATTGGAACTTGAAAAATATGATTTTAACATTTATAATCCCAATATTATATCTAAAATAATTGATAATGCTACTTTAGAATCGACTAATTATATTAATAGTTCTAATACATACATTATTGAAGAATTAAAATTTTATCAATTAACATATAATCAAAATATAAGCAGTTATAATTATATAAAAATAAGTAGTTTTTTAGAAAATGAAAATATTATCAAAGTGGAAATTATTTTTCCAACATATAAATTATTATTAGAAGTAGGGAGAAAAGAATGAGTAATTTTATTAAAAATGACAAATACAAAATGGCAATATACCGTAATGCAACCGATTTTTATATTTCAAGAGAAACGCCTAAAGTTATATTTACCATTGATAATCAAGATGATAATTCAGTTACTTTAAAAAATCAAGTTCAAAAATCTTGTGATTATAAGGACTTTTTAGATGCTGTAGAATGTATTTCAGAATATTTTTTTTCAGTAATGCCAATTGAAAAAATTATTATTGATAGATCATCTTTTGCGTGTGAATTATTTATCAAGGATGGTTACGATTTACAAAATGGTTTAATTGTTAAATTAAATCCAGAAAGAATTAAAAAAAGAGGTTAAGTTATGGAAATGGTAGTTATTATATTAGTATTAGGAGCATTAGCTGTTATGTTATTTAGAAAACCGATTAGTGTTGTTTATTATATATTGATAGTCGATATATTATTAAAAATATTATCTTTTTTCTCAAATAATATTCCTATTAAAGAAGTTCAAAACTTTTTAGATAAATTTTTTCCCGATAATATTAACGAAATAATTAATTCGTATTCAACGGGAACATTCAATTTAGTGTTATCGTGGTTCTTAATTATTATTTATATTATATTCTTATATAAAATAATACCACTTTTTTTAAGTAAAAAAATAAAACTTTAATTTTAAAATAATCAATATAATAACATATCAAAAATATTGATTATTTTTAATTTATAGGTAAATAATATAGTTAGATAAAAGGAATTTAAATAAAACAGGTAATGTAGATTGTTTGACACAGATTATATGAACTGTTATAATTAAAATAATGGAAAGTAGGTAGTAAAATGAAAAAAGGATTTACGTTAATAGAATTATTGGCAGTTATAATAATCCTTGCTGTAGTAGCATTGATAGCAACCCCAATTGTACTAGATGTTGTTAATGATGCTAGAGAATCAACAGCTAAGTCCCAAGCTTATTATATATTAGATGGAGCTAGGAATTATTATGCCGAAAGTATCTTTGATAATAATAAGAAAAATAAAATTGATAATAATCAAAACATTTATAATGATATAGAAATGTCTCAAAAAATACCTAGTGAAGGACAGTTATATGTAAATAAAAATGGTTTAACAGCTTTAGCTGTTGTAATAAATAAAAAGTGTTATCAAAAAGAATTTGGTGGAGAACTTCAAATAATAGATTCAATAGAATGTGATTTAAACTTTGTTGGTGATGATGAGGTTGCGCCAATAGTTGAATTTACAGTAGTTGGTGAACCACTTAATGAAAATGGATGGAGTAAGGAAGACTTTTATATCAATATTGAAGTAATAGATAATGAAAGTGGAGCTTTTAGTTATAAATGGTGTAGTGGAATAACTGATTGTGAACCCATCTCCTTAGTAGAAGCAAGTAGTGGAAGTACAATAATAACTATGGAATCAGATAACAATATTGTATGTGTTATTGGATATGATAAAGTAGGAAATCAATCTGATAAGACTTGTAGTGAACCATATAAATTAGATAAAACTGCCCCAATGTTTAGTGGGATAAGTGATATCTTTATTCAAAAAAATGATGCTGTTGATCTAACTTCTGAAGTATTAGCTGATGATATTTTAAGTGGTATAGATGGAACATATAGTTATGAACCAAGCACTGTTGATACATCAAACTCTGGAACGATAAATATAGTATATAGTGTATCTGATAAGGCTGGTAATACTAATACTGTAACAAGAAAAGTGATAGTTGATACTGATGCCCCAACAGTTACGTATAAAGCATTAGGTGAAACGATAAATGCTAGTGGATGGAGTAAGGAAGATTTCTTTGTTGAAGTAACATTAGTAGACAATTCAAATTTAGGAATAAAAGAAGCTAAATGGTGTAGTACTATAAATGATACATGTATCCCGTCTTCTATTATGGTAGGAGATATTATGACACCATTAATAAGTATAGAAAGTAACAATAATCGAATATGTGTTCAAGCAACTGATAATAATAATAAAACAAGTGAAGTAATATGTAGTGATTCATATAGATTAGATAAAACTTCTCCAAGTATTGCATTTTCTCAAAATGGAAATAATGAGTATGCTAAAATGGGAACAAGCAATGTTACATTAACTGATAATAATAGTGGTTTGTTAGAAAGTAGTTTTAAATATTTATGGAGTGCTTCAAGTAATACCCCAAGTGAAGGAAGTTTTAATAATGAATTTACTAATGGAGCTGTGATAATTACATCGGAAGGATTAACAGGCGATTATTATTTATGGATATTAGGTAAAGATAATGCAGGTAATAAAGCAATAACTAGAAGTAATACTTTTAAATTAGATAATATAAAACCAGATGTATCGAATATCTTATTATCCGCAAGTAATGTCACCGAAACAAGTTTTACAATAAATCAAAGTGGAGACGTAAGTGATGCTGGAGGATTATCATCAACACCTTATACATATCAAATAAGTACAAACCAATCAACATGGGTTACCAAATGTATAAATAATAGTACAAGTTGTAATGCAAGTGGATTAACAGCGGGAGTAACTTATTATTATCGGATGTGTGCTAGTGATGTAGCAGGAAATCAGTCATGTACAAATAGTAATACAATAATATTAGGAAGTAATTATTATTGTGGACCATTAACTGGAACAGCTACAGCTTCAGATGTATTAAGTGGAAAAACATTTTATAATTCAATTGGATTTCAAACAGGAATAATGCCGAATAATGGAAGTCAAAGTGCAACTTTAAATATAACAGGAAGTGAGAAACCAACTAAAAATATACCATTAGGATATACATCTGGTGGAACAGTAACTGCCCAACTCGATCCTTCACTAGCCTCTAGTATAAAAAGTGGGGTTACTATTGGAGGAGTCACTGGAACATTAACACCTTCAGTTGATGCAAACAATCAAATTTATAACCAGCAAG
>CAZIFR010000025.1:0-11237 GCA_964539185.1 uncultured Muribaculaceae bacterium
AGCACTTGCACATGCACTAGATAATTTTATAATTTCAGTTAAAGAATAATTATTAGCTGGTTTTTCATTACTTATTTCGCCATTCATATACCAGTAACTGTCATTACTTCCTTTAATTATACAATTACCTAATAACACCTTACTATCTTTCGTATAATGGACTTCCCCGCAAGTTACTGCTTTATCTAAATTATCATCACTCAAATCTATTACTTCACTATACTTTCCATCGTTAGTTAAATAACTTCTTGTAAGTTGTTGCTTTATACTATCTGCATATAATGATAACTGACTTCTCATAGCTGAATCTTTTGCACTATTAACAACATTTAAAACAATTGGAGTTGCTATTAATGCTACTATTGCTAATATTATAATAACTGCTAATAATTCTATTAATGTAAATCCTTTTTTTAACATCTTAATACCTACTTTCTGTTTCATTATAACATAAAATAATATTTATACAATAAAAAAATGTAAACTTTACATTTTTTTAAATACAAATAATTTACTAAATATATAATTTAAAACAATAACAATAACTTGAACAAATAATTTAATTATTTTATCATTAAACTTAAATATTGTAACTAATAAAAACATTAGAAGCATATCAATTAATAAAGTAGCTAATCTAGATGTTGTAAAGGACATGGCTTCTTTAACAATGTCTTTATTTTCACTTTGAAAAACAAATGAACGATTGGTAAAAAAGGCGAATATTAATGCTCCAACCCATGATATGATATTAGCTATTTGTAGTTCAATAGCAACATCAGGATTTAAAAAAGTATACACACAAAGATAATAAATAATTAAAGCTATTAACGTGGTTAAACCACCGATAATAAAATATCTAATTAATTCCTCATATTTTTTAATATACTTTATCATTTTCAGTTTCCTTTATAATATAAACAGGTCTTTTTTTCGTCTCTAAATATGTTTTGGACAAATACTCACCAATAATTCCAGTACAAAACAATTGAATACCACTAGTAAATAAAATGATACAGGCTAAACTTGGCCACCCACCAACTGGATCACCAAAACATAATGTTTTAACAATAATAACAATTATAAAAACAAAAGCTATTATACAAAATAACATTCCAATAAAAGCAGCAATCAATAATGGTGCCGTTGAAAATCCAACAATCCCATCAATCGCATAGCAAAATAACTTCCAAAAATTCCACTTCGTAGTTCCTGCTACCCTATTTTGATTTTCAAATTCAATCCATTTCGTTTTAAATCCAACAAAACTAAATAAGCCTTTAGAATAACGATTATACTCTTTCATACTAATTATAGCATCAACCATTTGTCTACTCATTAGTCTAAAATCTCTAGCTCCATCGACCATTTCAGTTTTGGATATTTTATTGATAATTTTATAAAACCATTTAGTAAAGATTTTCCTAAAAAAGGAATACCCGTTTCGACTAGTACTACGTGATGCAACACAGTCATAATCAGTAGTTTCTAATGTTTTATACATATCTATTAATAAAAATGGTGGATCTTGTAAGTCAACATCCATGGTCGCAATATAATCTCCTGTTGCATGTTCTAACCCAGCTAATATACCAGCTTCTTTTCCAAAATTTCGCGAAAAAGAAATATATTTAACTATCTTATCCTTTTTAGACAAATTTCTTAAAATATCTAATGTTTTATCTTTTGACCCATCATTAATAAAAATAAGTTCAAATGAAACACCTTTCATCTTTTTAATAATATCCTTCATCTCATTATAATAAAAAGGAATTGATTCTTCTTCATTATAACAAGGAACCACAATACTAATTTTTTTCATACTCTCTCCTTATAAATATTACTAACCCCATTATACTAACAAAAGAAATAATTGTAAATATATGCTCTTTTTCATACCTTAAATAATAAGTTCCTTCCGTTAGTTTTGTTTCAATAAAACCATATTCATTTTCATAAATATGATAATTTTTATTACCATCAGTTAAAGAATATCCCAGATAATATAATCGAGGCATTTCAATTGTTACATCTCCTAATACTTTAAAACTTAAAGATGGAACATTATTATCAATTATTGATACACTTCCAATACCTTCTTTAACAATAATATCATGATTACGATTATTAAAATAATTAATATCATTAAAAGTATTAGCTGGTAAATATTCTTTCTGCCATCCCATACCAGTTTCATAATTAAGAGCATTATCTTTTAAATAATTATAACTAATTATTTTGTTATCAAAATTAATAGAAAATGTTATCACTGATATAAAAAGCATTACATAAATAGCTGTATAAGTAACAATTGTTTGCTGTTTACGTTTTAATAAAATGATACAAATAGGAGCCAGCAAACTAATTAAAGTAGCAACTATGACTTCTAAACGCCATGGAAACTGAATCATTCTAACGGAACGTGGTAATAAATCCCAGGGAAAAACTCTCGTTGAAGTAAACATTATTATAATTAAGAATATAAATATATAATTATACTTTCTTGTATTTAATTTTTTATAATTTATAGTAGTAAATAATAATAATATCAAGACAATTATATCAATATAAAATTTAATTGTATCTAGTCTAAATTTGGAAAAAACATTGAAAAAATCATATAAATTCAACCCCCACCACTGTGTTCCTTGAACCATCACGCCATCGATAAAAACAGCATAATTCCCAAAAAGTTTATGTTGAATTAAAGTACTTAAAAATGGTGAAGCAATCAAAAGAATAAATATAGAACCTATTATTAATGGTTTAAGATGTTTTATTGTTTTCTTAATATTTAACAACATAAATAGTAAGATAAAAATAGTAACATAAAACATTAAATTTAAATGAGATAATATTCCTCCAACATAACCAATCACAAATAATGGATAAAACTTCTTAAAATTATTTTGATATAAATGATAAATACTTAATATAATTAATGGTAGGAAGATAAATAAGAGGCATTCTCCTAAAGCATCCCTAACATATATATCTGATAAATGATAAGGAAATAACATGTATATTGTTGCTGATAATAGTCCAATTTTAGAACTATTAGATATTGTTTTAGATAAAAAAAACATCGTTAAACCACTAGCAAATAAAGCAATTAAATGAATTACTTTTAAAGTAACCCCAATATTAGAAAATATCAAATTAAGATAAGCACCTAAAAAATGAGGTAAGGGTGAATAAAATAAAGTTGTTCCATAACCAAAATTATTAGCAATACTTCCAACCACATTTGATGGAAATAAAAAATTCATTTTTAATTGTTCAGATAATGACTTAATATTAGCCGCATGAAACATCGTATCATTACCAACATAATATTGTCTTATAAACAATGGCAACAAAGCTATTACTGCTATCATAAAGATAATTATAACTTTTTCGTTTTTTAAATATTTTTTCAAATCAAATCACCTTACTTTAAATAGTATATCATAATTAGTCAGTTTTTAACATATCATAATTATTCCTTTTACTATTCTGTTACATATAATGTATTGGTGAAAGTTATGGATAAAATATTTAAAAAAGCTTATTATATTGTTCTAGGAATTTTAATAATGGTCTTCTTTTCCCAAGATATTGATTTAAGCAAAATAGTTAAAAATCCTGATGATATATTAGTTTTAGTTAATAAACAACATAATTTACCTTCCGATTATGTTCCAAATGATTTAGAAACAATTTCTTTAAAATATGCTAATACTGATAAACAACTACGAAAAATAGCTAAAGAACATTTTGAGCAATTAAGTGACGAAGCTTTAAATCAAGGATATACAATTATTGCTGTATCAACTTACCGAAGTTATGACTATCAAAAGGATTTATTTGATAGATATACCAAAGATAAGGGTTTGGAATATGCCAAGAATTGTTGCGCCAAACCAGGACATTCTGAACATCAAACTGGTTTGGCTGTTGATGTTGAAGGAGATAATCATGACTATGATAATTTCGAAGAAACAAAAGATTTTATTTGGATGAAAGAGAATGCTCACAAATATGGTTTTATTTTAAGATATCCTAAAAACAAAGCTGATATAACAGGATTTAAATATGAACCTTGGCATTATCGCTATGTTGGAGTTGAAGTTGCAACCTATATCCACTATCATAATTTAACCTTAGAAGAATACTTAAATGAATTTTAAAAGACCTAATACCGTAATCACAATAATCTATTGTGATAAAACGGTAAAAGGTCCTTTTTTTAAAAGGGGATTAAATCATTAACAATTTTTTTACCATTATTAAGTTTCGATATTGCTTCCACATATTTAGAAGCTTTTTGATAAACATCTCTTTTCTTGTTGACTTTTAAAGCATTATAAAATTGTGCTGAAAAATAATGAAAATTGCAAATTAAACAACAAATATTAAAATATCTATTACAATATTCATAATATTACTCGTTATTTTCTAAAGCAAACAAATCATAATCACTTATAAATCTTTCATCTTGCATAATTCTATATTTTTCAAACTCTGATAAAGCGTGCTTTTCTGATATCTCATGAGATATCTTTCCTGCGTTTAAAAGTATTTCTCTATCAGTTAATTTCAACAAATCATCTAATGTTTTTACCCAATCACTCATTGTCATAGGTATATGTCTATTAGCCCTGTCTTCTGCCAAATCTAAATAGGCATTTACTATTAAACCCAGTGACTTTAATTCGTCTTCAGTTAAATAGTTTTTTGCTATTGTTACATCCGTTTCAATAATTTTTCCATTTGGTGCATCTTTCCAAGTTGTAAGTCCCATATACTCTTTATCTGAATTTGCTCTATTATATATTATCTCTGCAGCAGTATTATTAGTTGTAGCATAGTGTAATTTGTTTTGGATTTTTTTAAAAAAATCCAAAGTTGTTTTAGAATTTTTATCATAGTCAATACTAGTTGTAAATATATCAGTAATTTTTTGATAAAACTTTCTTTCAGAAAGTCTAATCTCCCTTACTCTAGCAAGTTGTTCCTCAAAATATTTTTTTGTTAGAATAGAACCATTATTTTTAAGCCTTTCATCATCCATTGCAAAACCTTTAATAGTAAATTCTTTTATAATGTTATTGGCCCATTTTCTAAAGCTAACGGCTTTTTCACTGTTTACTTTATAACCTAGCGCTATGATACATTCTAAATTGTAATGTTTAATATTATAATTTTTATTATCATTGGCAGTTATTCGGAAATTCCTAATAACTGCATTTTCTTCTAATTCTTTATCACTAAATATTTTTTTTAGATGCTCATTAATAGTAGGAATTTTTACATCGTAAAGGAGTGCTATCATTTTTTGACTCAACCATATATTTTCGTTCTCATAAATAACTTCGATACCACTTTCTCCACTTGAACTAATATAAGTTAAGTATTCGACTGCAGAGCTTCTCATAACTTTATTTTCCATAATAACTATCACCTCTACTTCATTATTCTAATTATATCACAGATTGTTACATATTAGCCTAATTATAATTACAACTATCCTAAAAACAAAGCTGATATAATCGGATTTAAATATGAACCTTGGCATTATCGCTATGTTGGAGTTGAAGGTGCAACCTATATCCACTATCATAATTTAACCTTAGAAGAATACTTAAATAAATTTTAAAAGACCTAATACCGTAATCACAATAATCTATTGTGATAAAACGATAAAAGGTCCCTTTTTTTAAAAGGAGATTAAATTGCTTAATCTACCTTTAATTTATCTTACGAAATTACAACAATTTCCTTGATCATTATTTACAACTTGGTTTTCTTCAGAACATGTAAATTGTGGTGTATATGTATGGTTGTAAATATGACGATTAACTACATGAGTATGAATTGGACAGATATGTGGTACTTCGTGACAAAATTCTTTTTCAACACATTTAGTAATTACTGGTTCCATAACTGGATCTGATTGACACGGGTTACAGCATTGGTTGCAACAAGGTTTGCAACAGTTTCCCCAACCCCATCTATTATTAAATAACATAATTAAACCTCCTTATCTATTTTTATAATATGAATAAGCTGGATTTATGAATATGTTATTGTCACATAATTAAATGGTTTTAAAATGGTAATTTAAAATTGCCACTTTTAAATTGTTTCATCATTAATTTCATTTGCTCAAATTGTTTTAATAATCGATTAACTTCCTCAACTGTTCTGCCACTTCCTTTAGCTACTCTTATTTTCCTTTGGGCTTTTAAAATATCAGGGTTTTTTCGTTCTTCTTTCGTCATCGACAAAATAATTGCTTCGATATGAGCCATATCTTTAGGATTTATTTTAACATTATTTAACCCCATTTTATTAGCTCCTGGTAACATTTTTAATATATTTTCTAAGGGTCCTAGTTTTTTAATTTGTTTTAACTGAACTAAAAAATCTTCTAAATCAAAATTACCCTTTTGCATTTTTTTAGCTTGGTCAATTGTTTCTTGGTTCATTAAATCTTCGGTTTTTTCGATCATCGACATTAAATCGCCCATGTCCAAAATCCGATTAGCCATCCGATCAGGATAAAATTCATCTAAACCATCCATTTTTTCACTGGTTCCTACAAATTTAATAGGAACATTCGTAAGTTGACGAATCGAAAGGGCAACACCACCTTTGGTATCACCATCTAATTTGGTCAAAATGGCACCAGTTAAGGTTAGTTTTTCATTAAATCCAGTTATCACATTAATAGCATCTTGACCAGTCATCGCATCAACAACTAATAGGATTTCATGAGGATTAACGATTTGTTTAATATTATTTAATTCATCCATTAATTCATCATCAATATGTAATCTACCGGCTGTATCAATCAAAAGGTAATTAAAACCTTTTCCTTTAGCGTATTCTAAGGCGTTTTTAACAATTTCCCGAGGGTCTTTTTTACCTTCTTCATACACTTCAATATTTAATTCTTTACCAATTTGGTTTAACTGTTCAATAGCAGCTGGCCTGTAAACGTCACAAGCAACTAATAATGGCTTTTTATTATACTTTTTTCTAAGTAATAAACCTAGTTTACCAATCGTTGTTGTTTTACCACTTCCCTGTAAACCAATTAACATTAAAATATTAGGGTTTTTATTAACTTCTAAATCATGTTTGGATCCCCCTAATAAAGCTACTAACTCATCTTTAACAATTTTAATAAAAACCTCGCTTGGTTTTAAACTATTTCTAACTTCTTCTCCTAACGCTTTTTCTTTAATATTATTAATAAAAGTTTTAACGACTTGATAGTTAACATCAGCTTCTAATAATGCTAATCTTAACTCTCTAGTTATATCTTGGATATTTTCTTCGGTTATTTTACCATAACCTTTTATTTTATTAACTGCATTTTGTAACCTTTGTCCAAGACTTTCAAACATTCTATGACCTCTTTTCTTTAAATATTAACATTATGATAAATATGATTGACATCCTCAACTTCATCAAACATAATAAGGATTTTTTTAAATAAATCTAACTCTTCACCGTCTAAAACAATCTTTTCCTTAGCTAACATCGTAATTTCATCCATATTAAATTCCACATTCGGTAAAACAATTGTAATAGCTTCTTTAATTTTATATAAATTACTTGGTTCTCCATAAATAACGATTTCATCATTATCTTCTTCAATATCAACTACTTCAACATCTTGATTAATTAAAGTATCAATTGTTTGATCACTATTTAAACCTTTAAAACTTACTACACATAAATGATCATAATTGTAGCTAACACTACCAATCGCTCCCATTTTAATATGGCATTTATTAATAATGGTCCTTAAATCACTTATCGTTCGGTTGATATTATCCGTTAAGCATTCAACTATTAAGGTCGAACCACCTGGACCAAATAATTCATAAGTATTAGTTGTATATGATTCATCAGTACCACTATTAACCTTATCGATAGCTCTTTTAATAATATCTGATGGTACTTGATCCTTTTTAGCCCGTTCGATCAACCTTTTTAAAACCGAATTGCTTTCTATCTCATTTCCACCATTTTTAACTGCTTGGTATATTTCTTTAGCATACATCGAATACACCTTGCCCTTAATAGCACCTGTTTTTTGAATACTAGCTTTTCTTACTTCATAAGCTCTTCCCATTTCTAATCACCCCTATTTAACGATATTTGTTTTACCCAAGGCATCTTTAGCAGCTAGCTGTTCAGCTAACTTCTTACTATGAGCAGTTCCTTTTCCATAAATAATTTCATCTATTTTAGCAATAACCGTAAATTGTTTGCTATGGGCTGGACCAGTTTCTTCAATAACAACATAATCTAAAGTCCTTTTATCAGTTTGAATTAATTCTTGTAATAACGATTTGTAATCAACATCAAAATCAATGCTGTTGTTAATAATTAATGGAATAATATAAGTATAGATAAAATTATAAACATAATCAAATCCTTTGTCTAAATAAAGAGCTCCGATAAACGATTCAAAGACATCAGCTAAAATAGCTTTTTTATATTGGCCGCCACTACCTTGTTCTCCATGACCCAATCTAATATAATTGTTTAATCCTAATTTTAAGGCATATTCATAATTAGCATCTTCCCTTACATAGCGAGCCCTTTTTTTAGTCATAACACCTTCACTATCCATCGTATTCTTATATATATAATCACTTATTATCAGTTCTAAAACAGCATCACCTAAATACTCTAATCTTTCATAACTTTCACAGTTATTTTCATTAGAGTATGATGTATGTGTTAAACTAGTTAAATAAAGATCTATATTATTAGTTTTAATTTTTAAATCATCTAATAATTTCATTTTAATCACCTATTTTATTATACTATAAATATTAATATTTTAGTTACTAATTTACATTTTTATAAAAATTTAGTATAATTTATATATGAAATATTTTTTATTAGGTTTAATTAAATTTTATCAAATGATACCAGGTAATTGGCATCGAATGTGTCGACATATACCAACATGCTCTAATTATGGCATTGCTGCTATTATCGAATATGGCAGTTTAAAAGGTTCATTTTTGACTATAAAAAGAATTATTAAGTGTAATCCTTGGAGTAGTTGTGGTTATAATCCAGTTAGAAAGAAGGATTCAATATGAAAAAATTATTTTTAGCTTTCCTGTGCATAATATCTTTAACAGGATGTTTTAAAAAGGATTCAATGGAAAATATCGAGATTTATACAACCATATACCCAATTGAATATATAACTCAAAAACTATATGGAGAGTACAGCACGATAAATAGTGTTTATCCTAATGGCGTTAATGTTCAAATAAAAATGGAAGATAATAATGGTCAGTACACACTTACAGATGATCAATTAACCGACTATAGTAATGCTGATTTATTAGTCTTTAATTCACTATTATATGAAAATAACTATGTTAAAACAATGCTAACAACTAATAAAAATTTAAAAATAGTTAATGCTACCGACCATTTGTCAAATGATGATATAATTGATTTAGAAGAACTTTGGTTGGATCCTGCTCGAATGATAACTTTAAGTCGTAACATTAAAAATGGTTTAAATGAATATATAACTAATTACTATATTAAACAAGATATTGAAAACAATTTTAATGTTTTTAAAGAAGAACTTGATAAATTAGATTCTAAATTATCTAATTTAACTAAAGATGCTGATAATAAAATTTTAGTCGCCGGAAACGATGTTTTTAAATTTCTAGAAAAAAATAAATATAATTTAAAAGTTTATTCTTTAGAAGAAAATAGTAATTTAAATGAAAAGATAATTAGTGACGTAAAAGAGCTAATTGCTACTGGTCAAATAAAATATATATACTTAAAGCAATACGAAGAACCAAATGAAACCATTAAACAATTAATTAAGAATACTGATATTCAAATTATTAAATTACATATGATAACAAATTTAACGGAAACAGAATTAACGAATAAGAAAAATTATTTTTCTTTAATGAATGAAAATATGGAATTACTAAAAAAGGGTTTATATACTGATTACGAAAATTAAAATGAAATTATAAAACTGTTAGAATAAACTAACAGTTTTTTGTATCATTTTTTACTCAATAGATTCGATCTTATCAAATAGTTCAC
Source organism: uncultured Muribaculaceae bacterium (assembly GCA_964539185.1). Classification (GTDB taxonomy): domain Bacteria; phylum Bacillota_I; class Bacilli_A; order RF39; family UBA660; genus Faecisoma. The sequence goes on from CAZIFR010000025.1 coordinate 10,102, forward strand.
TAGCTTTAATACAGTCAAAATAATTTAATTTTTGTTGACCTTTTAAATCTAATAACTTATTATTCCACATTTTCACTGGCTTATCAGTTAAACTCTTAGAATATATATAACAATCATAAGGTAATTGTTCTATCAAATATTTTTCACCAATAAATCCCATTTGTTTATATAATTCAACTGCCTTTTTATTGGCTTCACTATCAGTATATAATCTAATTGTTTTATACCCTTCTTCTTTAGCTTTGTTAATGGTCCAATCTAATGTTGCTCGTCCAAAACCACAATTTCTATATTCCTTTTTTATCCCAAACCAACCAACCCAAGCATCATTTGGAAAACTTTTCGGATAAGAATATATTCCCGTTATTCCAATCACTTCTTCTTCATAATAAACTAAATAATATTTTATACTATTACTCGGATAAATTATTTCTGAATTAGCTTTAAAAATACTCCTATCTATACTCGATAATAAATTAATTGTCCCATTTTCATCAGGAAATATTTCTTGTTGAATTTCTATAGCAAATTTTACATTATTTTTATTTACCATTTTAAAATCAAGGTTTTTATTCATATAGTCTCCTTTTTTTATAATATATAAATTATAACATGCAAAACTAACTTTAATATCAAAAATGAAGTAATTTTACACATGATAATCCATATTTTTATATATTAACGTAAATAAAAAAATAGTTGATATATTATCAAACTAATTTTTTGTTTGGGGAAATAATAAGCGATAATCTTTTTTCAACAGACCTTTCAATTTCTAAATTTCTTTGTTCTGTTGTTAAACTATCTAATTTTTTTTTTTGACCATACCATAAAGCACTAACACCACCTGTAACCAAAGTGATTGGAATGTTAGGATCACCATTAACTACTAATAACGTTCCACCCCAACAAAATCCAACAAAAGTTCCCATAATCATTAAATTTCTACTCAAACGAACTTTTCCAATTTTAAATTTAAGTTCCACTAATCTTGATTCAATATTTTTTTAAATCCATATTAAATTACCCCTCTTTTTACAAGATAAAATGTATTCTAACATATATCATTTAATTAGTCAATTTTATGCTCCATTTTTGATGTAGTAAACTAGATGTTGGAAAGTAAAATTATATAA
>CAZIFR010000026.1:0-10606 GCA_964539185.1 uncultured Muribaculaceae bacterium
TAGTTAATCCAGCAAAATTAATTAAGTAATTTTTTTCCCCTCGATTGTAAACATATATTGTCGCTTCACTACCAGAAAAACCAATTTGAACATCTCCTGATAAAACAGCAGCAGTAACTTTATCTGCTCCAGGGGTTAAAATAATTTCAACATCTAACCCTTCATCCTCAAAATATCCTAAAGCATGAGAGATATATTGTGGTGTATAAAAAACACTATGGGTCACTTCAGCAAGTTTAACCTTTTTTAGGTTACTATTGTTTTTTTCAATTTTAAAATACACAAAAAGACCAGCAAGTAAAATTAAAGCAATTATTGGCCATAAAAACTTTTTCAAAAATAATTCTCCTTTCTTATTTTTCAAAATATTATATTCAAAAATAAGAATAAGGTGTAATCGATTTAAAAAACCCTTTTATTGTGATATAATTTTTATATGAAATTAGTAAGGGGATGATTTAAAACATGAATTTAGACAGTTTAAATAAGGAACAAAAGGAAGCAGTAATGACAACGGAAGGACCGTTACTAGTTTTAGCTGGAGCAGGAAGTGGTAAGACACGAGTTTTAACTACGAGAATAGTATATTTGCTTCAGGAAAAAAAGATTGATCCCTCTAATATCCTAGCTATAACATTTACAAATAAAGCGGCTAGAGAAATGAAAGAACGAGTAGTTAATATGATTGGCAATATAGCATATCAAATTCAAATATCAACTTTCCATTCTTTCGGGCTATCAATCATAAGAAAACATTATCAACAGCTTGGTTTAAATAAGAATTTTACCATAATCGATAATGACGATAGTTTAATTGTTATAAAAAACATTATGAAAGAATTAGGTATTGAAGAAAATGTTAAATTGGTAAAAGGTACTATTAGTAGCAACAAAAATGCTTTAGTTGATAGTGATGAATATGCTAAGTATGTAAATACTGAGTATGATAAAAATGTTTATGAAATATATCAAAGATATACGCAAAGACTAAAACAAAATAATAGTCTTGATTTTGACGATTTATTAATGATGCCAATAAAAATTTTAAAAGAAAATCCACCTATTTTAAAAAAATATCAAGAACAATATAAGTATATATTAATCGATGAATACCAAGATACTAATGAAGCACAATATTTATTGGCTAAAATGATTGCTAATAAATATAACAATATTTGTGTTGTTGGTGATGATAGCCAGTCTATTTACTCATGGCGGGGATCAAATTATAAAAATATTTTAAATTTTGAAAAAGAATATTCAAACTGCAAAATTATTTTATTAGAACAAAATTATCGCTCGACAAAAACGATAATTAACGCCTCGAATCATTTAATTAAAAACAACAAACATGGAAAAGAAAAAAATCTATGGACGGAAAATGAACCGGGGTCAAAAATTGATTATAACACTTTACCAAATGAAAAAGAAGAAGCCCAGTTAGTGGTTAAAGAAATCGAAAATTTAATTGCCAGTGAAGTAAATTATAGTGAAATTGCTATTCTTTATCGAACCAATGCTCAATCACGGAACTTTGAAGATAAATTATTATTAAGTAACATTCCCTATAATTTAGTTGGAAGTCGTAGTTTTTATGATCGAAAAGAAATTAAAGATTTAATGGCTTATTTAAAATTAATTTATAATCAATACGATGATCTTTCTTTAACGAGAATAATTAATGTTCCTAAAAGGAAAATCGGCAAAACAACCCTAGAAAATTTACGACAAAAAGCAACTGAACAACAAATTCCTTTATTTGAGGCCATTGATAGTGGTAAAGAATTTGAATTTAAGAAATTAATTGAAAAGTTAATAAAAGCTAAAGATGAATTAACCCTAACTGAATTAGTTGAGACAATTTTAATTGAAAGTGGACTTCGAAAAGAAATTGAAGGAAATAGTATTGAAAATGAAATAAGATTAGAAAATCTTGAAGAATTTAAATCGATAACCTTTCAATTTGAAGAAAAATATGGCATAATTAATTTAGAAGATTTTCTCGCGGAAATTAGTTTAGTAGCCGATATAAAAGAGTATCAAAATAGTACAGATGCAATAACTTTAATGACAATTCATAATGCTAAAGGTTTAGAATTTAATTATGTTTTTGTCGTTGGATTAGAAGAGAGTATTTTCCCCCATTTTAATGCTTTAAGTGATGAAGAACAAATCGATGAAGAAAGAAGATTGTGTTATGTAGCTATTACTAGAGCCAAAAAAAGGCTGTGGTTATCAAATGTCGAAATAAGAACTCTTTATGGCAATAAGGTCAAAAATAAACCAAGTAGGTTTGTTAAAGAAATTGACCCAGAGTATCTTAATCAAAATAATAAATCTGCTATTGAAGATATGGTTAATAGTGATATTGACTATAAATCAGGAGATCATATTGTGTTTGAACCTTATGGGGAAGGAGTTATTATTGCTGTTAAAGATCGTGTGTTAACAGTTGCATTTAATCAAAAATACGGCATTAAATTATTAATTAAAGGTCATAAGAAGATAAGGAAGGTTTAATTATGGAAACATCAGTCCAAAATATTATAAAAGCTATTACTAATTTTATAAAAGCAGTAAAAACATTTATTTCTGAAAATAGCTCCAATCCCTTTTTTTGGGCTGGAGTTATAATAATGATTCTTATAATATTTGAAATATTACATAAATCTTTTAAAAAGAAATAAATTTATAGACCATTTATTGTAAAATAAATAAAACTCATGTATAATTTATAAAAGGTGATAGCGATGGATTTAAAACAAATATATAATAATAATAGTGAATATTTAAATAAACAAGTAATAATTGAAGGATGGATTAGGAATCATAGAAAACAAAAAGAATTTGGATTTATTGATTTTAATGATGGAACGAGTTTTAAAACGATTCAAATCGTTTATGATGATAAACTAGCCATTTTTGAAGATATTCAAAAATTAAGAGTTGGATCTAGTATTAAGGTTGTAGGAACTTTAATAAAATCAGAAGGTTCAGGGCAAGATGTTGAAATCAAAGCTGAAGCAATTGAATTATTAGGAGATTGTGATGAAAATTATCCTATTCAACCTAAAAGACATAGTAGAGCATTTTTAAGGGAACAGGCTTATTTAAGACCTCGAACTAATTTATTTAATGCTGTCTTTAGGGTTCGAAGTATTGCGGCGATGGCCATTCATACATATTTTCAAGACAAAGGATATGTCTATGTTCATACACCATTGATTACGACAACTGATTGTGAAGGTTCAGATCAAATGTTTAAAATCACAACCCTTGATTTTAACAAGTTGCCACAAAAAGATGGTCAAACCGATTTTAGTAAAGATTTATTTAATAAACAAGCTTATATTACTGGCTCTGGACAGTTGCATGGCGAAGCATTTGCAATGGCGTTTAAAAGAATTTATACCTTCGGACCGACATTTAGAACGGAAAAATCGAATACTAAAACTCATGCTAATGAATTTTGGATGATCGAGCCGGAAATAGCTTTTTGTAATTTAGAAGGATTAATGGATATAGAAGAAGAAATGCTGAAATTCATTGTTAACTATGTTATGGATAGGTGTCAAGATGAACTTGAATTTTTCGATACTTTTGTTGAAAAAGGATTAATAAATAAATTAAATAAAATAATTAATAGTAAATTTGTTAGAATTGCTCACGAAGAAGTTATAAAAATATTAAAGGAATCTAAAGTTAAATGGGAGTTTGAACCTGAGTATGGTCAAGATATATCTAAAGAACATGAAAAGTATATTACTGAATATTTCGATGGTCCAGTTTTTATAACAGATTGGCCAAAAGATATAAAAGCCTGGTATATGAAGACTAATGATGACGGTAAAACAGTAGCAGCAGTTGATTTAGAAGTTCCTGGTGCGGGCGAATTAATGGGCGGATCAGAACGTGAAGCTGATTATGACAAACTTTTAAAACGAATGAAAGAATTAGATATTGATGAACCAAATGTTGATTGGTTTGTTAATTTACGCAAATATGGTAGTTGTGTTCATAGTGGTTTTGGAATGGGATTTGAAAGGTTAATAATATACTTAACAGGTGTTGAAAATATTAGAGATGTAATTCCTTTTCCTCGAACCCCTGGAAATTGTGAATTTTAAAAGTGACTTAACATCACTTTTTTATTTAGTATAATTTAAAAAAATTAATCCACAATATTAATAGGAGGATTTATGAAGAAACTTATATATATATTTATATTATTACTAATTGTTGGTTGCAATAATTTGTCCAACACTCCCAAAAAACAAGTTGAAGAATTTTTTAAGAAATATCAATCTTTAGACAAAGATGTCATTGCTGATTTAACGGAAACAATAAATGTGAATGATACTTGGACAACGGATCAAAAAATAAAATATGAAAAAATAATGAAAAAACATTATCAAAATTTAGCTTATAAAATTAAAGAAGAAGTTGTTGATGGTGATGGTTCAGTTGTAACCGTCGAGATTGAAGTTACAAATTTTAGAAAAACAATTAATGAAGCAGAGCAATACTTACAAAATAATCAATCTTACTTTTATGACGATGATGTATATAATAATCAGAGATATAATGATTATTTGTTAGAGAAACTGGAATCATCAATCGAAAAAATAAAATATACTTTAAATATATCTTTAACTAAAACAGATAACAAATGGAAATTAAACACCCTTCCCGATTCCATTTATGACAAAATTAATGGGATATATAATTATTAAAATAACTAATAACTTTAAATATATTAATTAAAGTTATTTTATTTTAGCAGTTATAAAACCATTGTGAACAAAGCTAGTTTCATTAGCGACAATAAAAGCACTTGAATCTAAGGTTTTAATGATTTGTTGTAAATTATCAAAGTTTTTCTTGTTTATTTCCATAAATAACATATGACGATTAATTTTATCTTTTCCTTTAACATCAATTGTTGTTATGGCATATCCTTTTTCTCTTAACACTTCAGTTATAATATTAGACTTAGTAGTTATAACTTGAACAGTTAAATTCCCACTAATAAATCTTTGCGATAATTTACCACCAATATATGTTCCAGTAGAGAATCCTAATGAATAAGCAACAGCAATCCAAATACTTGTCTCATTGGTGCTTAAAGCTTCTTTAACAACTAAAAACCATATTAGTATTTCTATAAATCCAATTAGACTGGCAATAACTGTTTTCCCTTTAACTGTATTTAGTGTTCTAACTGTTCCTAAGGAAACATCGAGAATTCGAACAAAAAAAATTTTAACACATAAAATGAATAATTCCATAAAATCACCTACATTTATAGTATACCATGTTCCTAAAAAAAAACATCTTTTTTTTGACAAAATAAGAAAAAGATGATATTATTTAAATATGTTTAATAATATATTATAGGAGGAATTTATGAAAAAGTATATTAAGCTAATTTTGTTTCTATTTGTATTTATACCTTTTACCAATGTTATAGCAACTGATGAAGTTATAGATAATTTTGAAACAGTTATCGAAGAAAATATCAATTATGATAAAGCCGTTAATGGTAGTTCAGTTCAAATGGGTAATAATGTTAGTGTTAAAGGAAGTACTAGAGGAGTTGGTATTACTTTAGGAAATACAGTTAAGTTTAACGGAATAACTGATTATGCCGTAATTGCTGGTAACACAGTTGATGTTGATGGAACGATTGCAAACGATGGTTTGATATCCGGAAATTTAATTAATTTTTCGGAAAGTTTTACTGCTAACCGTGATATTTTTATTTTTGGGAATGAGATTACATTAGATGGAACTTTTGATCGTGATGTAGTAATTTATGGAAGCAAAGTAATTATAAACGGAAATATTAAGAATAATTTAACTATAAAAGCATCTAATATTGAAATTAAATCAACAGCTATTGTTGCTGGAGTATTAAAATATAATAAGGATGCAACCATTAATAACAAGTCTGATAATATCAACCAAACCGAATTATCAGCTGAATTTATTTACAAAAATACTTTTACTGACACCATTATAATGACTCTACATAGCTTAGCAGGACTTTTAATAGTTTATATAGTTCTTGTGCTAGTATTCCCATCTTTATTTGAATTTATTAGTAATAAAACGCAAAATTTAAAAGTGGTTGATGTTTTATCCTTGTTAGGGCTTGGAGCATTGATATTAATTGTTGTTCCTATTATCGTTATTTTACTAATCACCTTAATATTTGGAATACCATTATCTCTTTTACTACTAACATCATATATTGTTGTTATATATTTATCAAAAATGTTTGTTGGATATGTAGTTGGAAATTTTATTTGGAATAAGTATATTAAGAGGGATAGAAATCATTTATTAGTTGGACTTTTAGGAATTAGTATTATTTATGTTATATTATTAATTCCATATTTAGGCGATTTCGTCTCATTATTTAGTTTATTATTTGGAATAGGAATTGTCGGAAGATTACTGAAAAAGGCGTAGCCTTTTTTTTATATAGACATATATTATACTAAAGAGGTGTGATATGTATAGAGTATATCAGGTTCAAACAGGAGAAACTATCAATAGTATAGCCAATAATTTAGGCACTTCAAGACAGATTATTATTGATTTAAATAATTTAGCAACAGAAGTTACCCCTGGACAATTTTTAGTGGTGCCTAATCAACAAACGGTGTTTACAACATATGTTGTAAGTCCAGGAGATAATATGTATCAAATAGCAACAAAATTCAATGTTGATGTTGATGATTTATTAGCTATAAATGGATTAAATAAGGATGATTTTATTTATCCAAATCAAGAAATATTAGTTCCTCAACCAGGAGTATCTGTTTACGTAGTTAAGCAAAATGAAACACTTAATGAAATTGCTCGTAAACTTAATGTTGATCCAACGGCTTTGGTTGGTCAAAATGAAACAATTTATTTAACACCCGACCAATTAATAATATATAAGAGATAAAAAATGCTTTTACTCTTTTTTTTTTATCATAATTATTGTATAATAATTAAGAATGGAGTTATGCAAATGAAAAAGAAAATTATTTTAATTATAATGGTATGTGGAATTCTTTTATTAACTGGGTGTTCACATACAATTAAATATACCAAGTTAAATTTTTCTCAAATTGAGACCAAATTAGAAAATAAAGAAACATTCGTTTTAATTATAAGCAGTTCTACTTGTCCTAATTGTGTTGTTTATAAAGAGGTTATTGAAAAGACTAAAATAAAAGATAAACTTCGTATATATTATATAAATGTTGATGATTTAACGGAAGAAGAATATTCTAAGTTATATAGTAAGTATGCTTACTCAGCTACCCCAACCACTATTTTTATAAAGAATGGAATTGAAGAATCAACATATAATAGAATTATTGGTCGTATTAGTTCAAACGAATTAATTGAACAATTAAAAAAACAAGGATATATAGGAGAATAATATGTATAGTATTGTCGATAATTATGGTGATGATCTAACCAAAAAGGAATATTTCACTAATCCATCTATTGCACGAGAAAATGAAATAAAAAAAGCAATTGTTGTTTTGTTGACCCCTGAAAAATCAGCCTTATTAGTCGGAAAAGCAGGAATTGGTAAAACAGCTATTGTTGAAGGGATAGCGTATTTAATTCAAAAAAATGAAGTTCCAGATGTTTTAAAAGGATATCGAATCGTAAGATTGAATTCAACTACATTACTTGGCAAAATAAATGTTGAAGGAAGAGAAATGTTGATTGCTACGCAGTTAGTTCAAGAACTTAAGGAACTAAAAAAAACTATTTTATTTATCGATGAAATCCATACTTTAATAGGTAATAAAACTGATGGACCGATGGATTTAGCCAATATGTTAAAAGCGGGTCTTGATCGTGGTGATATTAAGATAATTGGGGCAACCACAAATGAAGAGTATGAGACTTATATTTTACGTGATCGAGCTTTTTTAAGAAGGTTTGAAAAAATTGAAGTATTAGAACCAAGTGAAGAAGTAACGGTTAAAATAATTATGGGAACAATTCCTAAAATAGAAAAACAAACAGGCGTCAAAATGAAGTATAATTCATATGTGACAGAGTTACTTGTTAAAGCAGTAGTCAGTGCTACAAGCGAGTTCAAAAGAGTTTATGGCTTAGCTGCTATGTATCCTGATGTCGCCTTTTCTATTTTAACCCAAGCTTTTTCAGCGGCTCTTTATGAAAATAAAAAAGAAGTTGATGTAGTTGATTTTTATAATGCAATTCGAACAAGTCGAAAAATATATCCCGATAGCATTGTCAAAGAATTAGCTAGTTTCAGAGAAACATTCAAAGATTTATGTATTAAAGAAAATGTTGTTTTGCCAATTGTAACAATTGATGAAGTAGAGGCATTAACTGATTATTAATAATAAATGTTGTATTATATAAACTAGAAATTCAAAATAATAAACAAGCAAATTATTTTATTATAGAAGGAGTAACTATGATAAACGTAGTGCTATATGAACCAGAAATACCAGCTAATACAGGCAATATTATGAGAACTTGTGTTGCTACTAATACCAAGTTACATTTAATAGAACCTTTAGGTTTTAAACTAGATTCCTCAAATGTTAAAAGGTGTGGAGTTAATTATATTAGCGATTGTCAATATCAAGTGTATTCTAATTTTGATGAATTTAAAAAACAAAACGTAGGAGATTATTATTATGTTACCAGATATGGGCATAAGCCACATAGTGATTTCAACTATGACGTAAGTAAAAACATATATTTAATTTTTGGTAAAGAAAGTACGGGAATACCTAAAAAGATCTTATCCCAAAATTTAAACCAGTGTATGAGAATACCAATGACAGATAAAACTAGATCATTAAACTTATCTAATTGTGTGGCATTGGTTTTATATGAAGTTTTAAGACAAAATAATTATTTAGATTTATTGAAAGATGAACCATTTAAAGGAAACGACTATTTAGAAAAAGAAAGCAAAAAATATTGAAATAATTACTGAACTATGTTAATATAATATTAATAGAGTAAAGGAGAGTACGTATGGATTTTATAATGGACAATTACATATGGTTTATTTTAGGTGGTATTATTATCATTATGGCGATAATTGGTTATATTGCTGATAAGACAAATTTTGGTCGTGACAAAATAGAACAAGCACCAAAAATCAAGAAAGAAAAGGTCAAAAAAAATAACCAACCGGAAAAAATAGAAATTGAAGATAAAGGTATTGGTGATTTAACACAATCATTATCAGAAACTAATAAAGATGAAGAAAATCAAGTTAATGTTTCTGAAGATTTATATGCACCACTTGGCGAAGAACCAACTACAGTGGAAGATTCTATGGATTTTGTTGACCAAGATCTTTATAAACCATTACCTGATAAAGTTGAAGCTGTTATGAGTGATACAAATGATACTACATTAGAACCAACGGAGGATATAGTACCTGAGGAAACTGTAGATAGTAATGAAATAGTTAATGATACGGTTGAACCAGTAGTTATCAATGAACCTAATGAACCAGTAGTTATTAACGAACCTAATGAACCCGTTTCTAGTGAAGAAGATATATGGAAATTTTAAAGGATCTAAATTTAGATCCTTTTATTTGACATTAATTCGACTATTTTATCAAATGTATCATCAATTGCCACAATATTTTTATGAAGTTGATGACACGACTCACACCGATATATTATTTTGTAGGAATCTTTATATTTTTCAACATCAATTGGGCGTAATAGTCCTAAACAATTATTACTTCTATCACCGGGAAATATGTCAACATGCTTAGAATATAAACAAAAAGGACAATGATCACGAGATGTGTATTTTAATTTTGAAACAAATTTTTGACATTTTTCACAAGTAAATTCCTTATCATTATTATTAAATCTTTTCATTAGCTCACCTAAATATATTTTACATTATATTTTTTACTTGTCAATTTTATTTTTTAAATATATAATATATGTAGGAGTAGGTATGATGAATAAATATTTTTGTAAAAATTTTTTATGTCTTTTTATAAGTTTGTTTTTTATTGAAGTTTATTTTAAAATAATAATTACAGGGAATGTTTTTGATTTTCAATTATTTCGAATATTTCTTTTCACAGTAACTAATAGTTTGATTTTAGCTTATATTTATTCGCTTTTCAAGCCTTTAATAAATAAGGTTCTCATTCTATTAACCACTTTAATCTTCGCAATTTATGCCCTATTAGAAATTAATTTTAAAAATTTTATGGGTAATTTTATGTCTTTTAGTATGATTACTGGTGGCGGAAGTATGGAGCGATTAAGTGATGTAACTTTAACATTTTTCTTAAATATAAAATTATATTATTATATTATATTTTTATCTTTCCTAATTCTTATAGTAATATTTGTTTGGAAGAAAAAATGGTTTAATTATGAAAAAGTAACTTTAAAGAGTTCATTAATTATTCTGCCAACATGGATATTATTATCCTTGTTCTCATTTCTAACATTAAATGTAACTCCAGAAAATCAATTAAAAAGTAATAAAGATTTGTATAAAAAACCTAATCTAATCGATATTTCTCTAAAAGAATTTGGGATTCAAAAGTTTTTTCTCCGTG
>CAZIFR010000027.1:0-10588 GCA_964539185.1 uncultured Muribaculaceae bacterium
TCTTCAACAAAAACGATTTTAACATGATTTAAAGCACATTGAGCAGTAAATTCTACATCTTCGGTTAGAGATATAGTATTAAATCCAAATTCATCTATAACTTCCTTTTTAACCATAAATCCAGTTCCATTAATAGAAGCCGATCCACCCATTTGCATTCTAGATTTATTAAAGAAAAAGTTTTGAATCCAATAAAATATCGAATAACTTCCACTTAACCAATTATCACTAGCGTTCTTACTATCTCTAAATCCTTGAGCTACTCTATAACCTTCACATAAGGCATCATTCATTCGTGATAAATAATTACTTTCAACAACATTATCAGCATCAAAAATAATATAAGCATCAATTGGATCATTTTTCATTTTATTAAAAACAAAATGTAATACTTCTCCTTTAGATTTAACAGGGACTGTACAATTGATTATTTTAGCACCAGCTGCTTTAGCAGCTCCTTTAGTATTATCAGTACAGTTATTTGGAATGACATAAATATCATATAAATCCTTAGGATAATCTTGTTTTACTAAACTCTTAACTAAACTACCAATAACTGATTCCTCGTTTCTCGAGGCGATTAATACTGCCAATTTATGTTTAGGTTTATGATGACCAACTAAACTTCGTTTCATTTTCTTAAAACCAAAAAAGCCTGTTAATAAAAAATATAATGCATAAGCTAGTGAAACTCCAAACACTATATAATAAATTAGTTGTAACATTTCTTCAACTCCCAAAACTAATATATTAATTATATCATTATTTTTAAAAAAAGCAAATTATCTATTTTAGAAAGTATGAAAAAAGAATAAATCAAAATTTATTCTTCTAAATCCTCTTCTTCAATGACAGCAAGATCTTCTAACTCGTCATCTTCATCATCGATTTCGTCATCAAGGGGAACATCAATATTTTCGTTATCAATATCCTCTTCGATTTCTTCATCGATATCTTCTTCTATTTCTTCTTCAAAATCATCATCTTCGTCCATAACAATTTGCACTGAATGTCTTGCTTTTAAGTCCCATTCATTAATATGCAAAAACACGAATCTTTTATCTGTTGTTAAAGAAGTATAGAAATCTCCAATTTTTTCACTATATTCATCATTTGAATAATCTAATATAGTACAAATTTTTTTAAAAATTTCTACTGTATTCATTGAATTTTTCTTTTCTTTCAATATGTATTCTGCCATATCAGTATAGGATAGGGTGTCTAATTCTTCTTTAGACATTTGTTCAAGTTCCATAATTACCTCCTAAAAATTCATATATAATTTTAACACATATTTTTTGTGTGTCAATACCATTTTTATAATATGTATAAAATAATTAAAAGTATACTACATTTCACTAGGAATTTTGATAATTAATAATTCGAATAATTGCTTCAATATTTTGTTATTAAATTCAATTAATAATAGCCATTGTTGTTGTTTTTCATCAGTTAAATTTCGAATATTATTTTGTTGATAAAAAACATTGTCCAAAACACAAACATCATAAATGTAATCGGCAATATGACTAGGTAATAATTCTTCAAAGGCATTATTTATAGATAAGTCTAATTCAATTAATTTAAGTCTTAAGTCTCGATCATATCGATTATATATTTTATCATTAAATTGATTAATATTAATCTCTTCAGTAGTTAATAACTTATCCATTCTTAAATAAGTGTAAAGGATATATGGTCCTGTTTTCCCATTAATTGATGAAAACTTACTAATGTCAAAAATATAATCTTTTTCTCTATTATTTTGTAAATCAGCAAACTTAATAATCGAATTTACTAGGATATCTAAATCCTTATTACTCATTTTTTGATTAGTGTCTTTAGCACTAATAAAGGCTTCTCTTACAATATTAAAAAGATCATCGAGTTTTACAGTATCACCACTTCTCGTTTTAAATGGTTTACCGTCACTTCCATTAACAGTTCCTAAACCTAAATGCTTACAATCAACTTTACTTGTAAATGGCAATAATTTACATGCTCTAAATACTTGAGTAAAATGCAAACTTTGTCTTGCATCAACAACATATAAAATATGTTCAGGATCGTATTTTATAACTCTTCCATAAATCGTCGCCATATCAGTTGAACCATATAAATAAGCCCCATTACTTTTTTGATATATTAAAGGTGGCATATCAACGGAATCATCACATTGTTTAACTTCAATTATTTTAGCACCTTCACTATCTTTTAATAATTTATGCTTATTAAGTTCTTTAGTTAATGCTGGTAAATACTGGTATTCATCAGATTCCCCATTCCATATATCAAATGAAACATCTAAAAACTTATAAATACGTTTAATATCATTAGAAGAAATCTGACATATAACTTTCCATAACTTATGATAATATTCATTTCCATCTTGTAAATCCTTAGTAATTTTGGCACATTCAGTTAATATAGACTCATCTTCCTTACATAATTTACTCATATATGGATAAATATATTCCAAATAATCTAAAGTAATATCTTCAAGTTTTTTATTATCACGAATAATGGCATAAATAACTTGTCCAATTTGCAAACCATAATCGCCTAAATGAACATCACTAATAGTTTGATGACCAACAAAATTAATAATTCTTTTAATTGATTCCCCAATAATAGCCGGTCTTAAATGACCAACATGTAAGGGTTTAGCAATATTAGGTCCACCATAGTCTAAAAAATAAGTTTCTTTTTGATTTATTTTCAAACCAAAATTATCACTATTAATCATTTTATTTAATATTTTATTAATTAAACTATCACTAATGATAATATTTAAAAACCCCGGTTTAACAAAAATTACTTCATTAAAATAATAATTAAAATCAGGTAATAATTTAATTTCATCAACAATTTTATTTCCAATTTCAATTGGATTTTCATGATAAATTTTAGCCATTTTAAATATATCATCGCATTGATAATCACACAAATCTAACCGATTTGATTTAATAACTTTAACTGGTTCTAAATACCCACATTTTTGAAAAGTTTCGTTAATGATTTTTTCTAATATTTCAATTATCATTTATAACACCTTCATTTCATAATTAATTTTTTCATTCTCAATAAAATAAACAACCTTAAAAGAATTATCTTTTTGAACTAATGATGCGATATTTATTGGTAAAGATAATTCTTTATTTATACATTTAAGAAAATAATAACAAACTTGGTTATTAAAATCAATAATTAATTTAAAATTATCATTTTCTCTTATTAACTTTTTATCATCTAAAAATAATTTTGTTAAACAATTATCATCATTATAACTAATATTATTATTAATTTTTATTGCCATCAATTCCTTGTTTACATTAGAAGTATTACTATTTAAAATAACTTTGATTTTCACCTTCATAAAATCACTTCCATTAATCTATGACATTATAACATAAAATTAACGATTTTGCACTTATAAATTTTACCTTTTAACCAATAATAATAACTGGTGATATTCATGCAGAAAAAAAAGTCAAAAAGAAACATTACTAAAATTATTTTAATCATCTTTGCTATTATGTTTATTATATATGCCGCTATCTATTTATATGCATGGATAAGTCCGAAATTAAGTATTAATAATGCTAATAGTCATTACTTTTACGATATTTTTGATAATAATATTAATAGCACTGATGAATGGATTTCTTATGAAGATATTGATCAAGACTTAATTAATGCCACTCTTGCCATTGAAGACCGTCATTTTTTTATCCATCACGGATTTGATTATTTTAGAATCCTCAAATCTTTATATACTAATTTTACTCAAAAATCAAGGAATAGTGGGGCTTCTACAATTACCCAACAATATGCCAAAAATTTATTTCTTACTTTCGATAAAACATGGCAGCGAAAAATAACTGAAGCTTGGTTAACCATCAGGTTAGAAACTCATTATACGAAAGAACAGATTTTAGAAGGTTATTTAAATACTATTAATTATGGTGGTGTATATGGAGTTGAAAATGCTAGTAAATATTATTTTGGCAAAAGTGCTACTGATTTAACAGTAGCTGAAGCTAGTATGCTAGCTGGTATTCCTAATTATCCAAGTGAATTTTCACCGTTTGCCAATGAAGAAGCATCTAAAAGTAGACAACAAGTCGTTTTAAAATCAATGGTTCGTGATAAATATATAACGGAAGAAGAATTAAATCAACATATAAATGAAGAACTAGCTTATGTCGATAAACAAAATAAAACTAATTTATCTTCGGTCATGTATTATCAAAATGCTGTTATCGAAGAATTAAAAAATATCCCTAACATCCCATCTTCCGCTTCGATAACTGGTGGGTTAAAAATATATACTAACTTAGATCCATTAGCTCAAGAAGCCATGGAAACAACGATTGAAACCTATATAACTAACGATATTCAAGTAGCAGGAGTGATAATGAATCCTAAAACTGGACAAATTATGGCTTTGATGGGTGGCGTTGATTATAGTAAATCACAATATAATCGTGCTACTTCTTTAAATAGAAGTGTTGGTTCAACCATTAAACCCTTTTTATACTATGCTGCTTTAGAAAATAATTTTACTGCATCGACCACTTTTACTAGTGAAAAAACGACCTTTGTCTTTTCTGAAAATGAAACTTATAGTCCAACTAATGCTGGAGATAATTATCCCAATAAAAAGATTTCTTTAGCAGCCGCGATTGCTCTTTCTGATAATATTTTTGCTGTTAAAACCCATTTGTTTTTAGGTGAAGAAACACTTCAAGAGGCAATGAAACGTGTCGGTATTAGTTATTTAGACCCAATCCCCTCTTTAGCTCTAGGTAGTCAAGCGATTAGTTTAGTTGACATGACATCTGCTTATGCTGCTTTAGCTAATGAGGGATATAAAAAAAAGGGATATCTTATTCGTAAAGTTGAAGATATTCATGGAAATGTTTTATATGAACACAAGGAAACTAATGAATTAGTTTTAAATAAAAAGATAACGTTTATTGTTAACGAGTTACTAGCGAATACTACTAATCAAAAATTTATTAATTATACTTATCCTACTGCTTATAATATTTCTCATAAATTAACGAAGAAATATGCCATTAAAACTGGAACTACTGATTATGATCACTTAGTATTTGGTTATAATAAAGATGTTTTAGTTAGTTTATGGTCCGGTTATGATGACAATAGAGAAATAAATTATAATGATTCTTATGTTAATAAACAAATGTGGGCGGATATTATTGAAAAATATATGAAAGATAAAGAAGATCATTGGTATGATATCCCTGAAAATGTCGTTGGTATTATGGTTGATCCCATTAGTGGTAAAGTTGCTGATAAAAATACCAAAAATGCTACCATTTTATATTATATTAAAGGAACAGAACCAACAGCTGATGATAATTTAGATGCTTCTATTCCAACCATTAAAGTTGAAGAATAAAAAATAATCAATTACTATTTTTGATTATTTTTTTAATAAGATTTGCATTATTTAAAAAAAATGCTATAATAATAGCTAAATTTACTTATGGAGGTTTTAAATGGAAAAATTAACAGATATAGAAGTTATCTTAAAACAAATGCTTGATGATATACAAGCATGGAACTGGCCAGCAGATTCTAATAAAGAAAAGGAATTAAAAAAATTAGGAGCTTTTTTAGACAGTATTTCCAATGAAAAAATAAATCAAGCATTACAATCGCAAATTGTCAAAAACTCGGATACTAGTGATGTAATCGATAAAATACCTAATATTACTGGAGAAACACTAATAAATTATTTAGATTCTAATCACATTAATGAACAAAGAATTGAGCTTTTATTTTCTTTATATAAAGAAAAAATCGAACCCAATTTAGAAGAATTTAAAACAAATGAATATTCAAAACAGTTAAAAATGTCTTTATTACAAAAGTTAGTTAAACAAAGAATTATTAAAAATAAAAATCTCGAATGTTTAAAATTATATAATCAAATAAATGCATGTGATCCGAAATTAGAACCAGATGATGAAAAAATTATAGTTGAAAATAATCCTTGGTATATTGGAGATGTCCCAACCCCTTCTTCCGAATTGCAGTTATTGTCTGCTAAAAATATAATATACCCTATACTAACATTACAATTAGTAGAAAATCCTTCTGATTTACTCTATGCTTACCTTTTGACTCAATACGAATATAAAAATCAAAATTTTAAAGGAAAATTTGAAAATGGAGTTCCTCAAGAGATACTTGATGAAGTAGTCAATCTTAAACCAAGTATAGTATTTGGTAATTGTAATTATACAGGACACAACTTTACCTCAGAAGAAAAGGAAGCTGTTTTAACTAGATTTCCTAACACATTTAAATTTACTAAAAAAGAAGATATAACACCAAATATGGTTTTAATTGCCATAAAACATTTACCTTTAAATTTAGAACATATAGGAACAAACTTAAATATATATAGTCAACCAATTCTTGATTATACAATAGCTATGGCGTCTGGATATAAACCTGAAAATCAAGCCGAAGAAATGTTACTACAAAAAACTATTACCGATTATAAAGAAGTAATAGATAAACGAAATGAAGCTATTATCCAACAAAATAAAACTGATGAGAAATTTTTAGTTTTAATCAAAAAGCAACCAAAAAATATTAAAGTTTAAACTTTAATATTTTTTTATATATTCATTTATTTTTTTCATTTCATCATTATCTAAACCTGTTTTATCAAGAGATTCAAATAGTTTTTTTTGTTCTTTGGATAATTTTGTAGGAATAATAACTTTAATGCTAACATACATATCACCCTTACGGTAACTATGAACATCTTCAATTCCTTTACCTTTTAATCTTAACTTATCACCAGTACTAGCACCAGGTTCAATGGTTAATTTAACTTTACCACCTAAAGTTGGGATTTCCTTTTTACATCCTAAAACAGATTCCGTAATAGTAATTGGTAGTTCTAAGTAAACATCATTATTATCTCTTTCAAAGATTGGGTGTTTTTTAACAATATATTCCAAATATAAATCTCCATTAGCACCACCATTATTTCCAGGATTTCCATAACCAGCTACTCGTTGTTGGTTTCCAGTATTAACACCAGCTGGGATATTAACAGTAATATTTTTATTTACTTTAACTTTTCCTTGACCTTTACAAACTGAACAAGTATCGCGATAAGTAACACCTTTTCCCTTACATCTGGAACAAGTTGTTCTCGTTACAAAAGCCCCAAAAATAGTTCTTTGCTCAGCATTAATTGTCCCTTTTCCATGACAGTCAGGACACATTTCTTCTTTATGCCCTCCTTTACCATTACAATTATCACACTTTTCCATCACATCTAATGTGATTCTTTTATCCAGACCAAAAGCAGCTTCTTCAAAAGTTAATTCGACCCTCATTAGAGCATCACTACCACGACTAGATCTCGTACTAGTTCGACCACCAAAACCAAAACTCGAACCAAAAATATCTCCAAAAATATCACTAAAGTCAAAATCATTAAAATCAAAGCCACCAAAACCACCTTGATTATTGAAAGCCTCATGACCAAATTGATCATATTGTTTCCTTTTACTTTCATCTGATAAAACAGCATAAGCTTCTTGGGCTTCTTTAAATTTTTCAGCGGCATTAGGTTCTTTTGAAACATCTGGATGATATTGTTTTGCTAGTTTTCTAAAAGAAGACTTAATTTCATCTTGACTGGCCGTTTTACTAACCCCTAAAACCTCATAATAATCTTTTTTATTCATTACATCTCACCTCCGCTTATTTAGTTAATTCTGTTAATTGTTTTAATTTTAAACGGGCATAGTCTAATGCTTCTAAAACATCTTTACCACTAATTAAATCGATACCCATTTTATTTAATATGTTCAGTGGATAATCTTGACATCCACTACTTAAAAATTCTAAATAAAGTTCCTTCATTCCTAGTTCATTATTTAATAGCCGTTTAACTATCGATATGGCACAAGAAAGACCAGTCGCATATTTATAAACATAAAACGAGGTGTAAAAATGAGGTATTCTTGCCCATTCATATTTGATATTCTCATCACTTATTACTTTATCCCCAAAATATAATTTATTCAAATCATAATATGTATCTGATATTTCTTTTTCCGTTAATGATATCCCCTTTTGTTCTTTATCGTGAATTATCATTTCAAATTCAGCAAACATCGTTTGCCGATAAATAGTTGCTCTAATTTTATCTAGTAGTCCTGTTAATAAACTTATTTTTTCTTCTTTATCATTAGTTATCTTTAAATAATATTCGGTAAATAAAAGTTCATTAACCGTACTAGCTATTTCGGCTAAAAAAATCGGATAATTATGATAAACATATGGTTGTTGATTCGAATAATATGAATGCATTGAGTGACCCAACTCATGAGCTGTAGTCATCACTGAATTAATTGTTTCATTATAATTAAGAAGCAAATATGGATATGAATCATAACAACCCCAACTATATGCTCCTGATTTTTTGCCCTTATTGGGATATACATCAATCCATCTTTGATTAAATGCTTTTTTTAAATCAATTAAGTAATTATCACCTAAAGGTTTTAAAGATTCAAACAACATCTTTTGACATTCATCAAATGAAATATTTTTATTTTCTTTTGAAGATAAATTAACATATATATCATACATATGCATTTCTTCTAAATTTAATTGCTTTCTTTTTAATTCTAAATAATTATACATAATATCCATATTACTGTGAATAGTATTAATTAAATTTTTATATAAATCAACACTTATATTATCTTCGTATAAACTGCTTGATAAAGGACTTGGAAACTTTTTAATTCCACTTAATAATATATTTCCTTTAACTTGATTTCTTAAATTAGAAGCAAAAGTGGTTTTTAAATCTTTAAAATAAGTATACATATTGTTAAACGCACTAATTCTAACATCACGATTTTTGCTTTCCATATACTTGTTATAATTGCTATTAGTTAGTTCAACCATCTTACCATTTTCGGCTTCTATTTTACCTAAATTTATATCCGTATTATCTAAACAATAATGAATATTTTTAGAAGTATTAAAAATGGGTAATAATTTGGATAATAACTGTTCTTCAATATCAGATAAGGTATGTTTCTTATAACGATATAATCTTTCAAAATAAAATTGATATAAAGCTAATTCTTTTTTATTTTCAATTAATTTTACAACATCTTCAAAATTAACTTTTAAAATTTCTGGTAAGATAAAAGCTAGCTTTTCTTCTAATTTTTCACTGATATCAACTGCTTTTAACTTTATCTTTTGACGATTATTATCGGTTGAATCAACATCATTATTCATCGAAGCATATGTATATATTTTAAAAAATAAACGATCAACCTTTTCTTCTTGCATTAAAAACTGATATAACGTTTCACTATCTTTTAAAATCTTCCCTTTATAACTTTCTAAAACTTTAACTTCATCCATTAATTTAGTACATAAAGTGTTAAATTCTGCTTCATCTTTAATTAGTTTTGATAAATCCCACTTATATTCACTTGGGATATCTTCCCTTGTTTTATAATCCATTTATTCTCCTTTATGGCAGGGAAGTTCTAGATTAAACTAGAACTTCAATTAATTATTTTCTTCAAATTTAGCATCTTGAACATCATCATTTTTATCTTCAGTAGCATCAGTCTCTTTAGCTGCTTCTGCTTGTTTAGCTGCTTCTTCATAAACTTTAGTTGCAAATGCCATCGCTGTTTCATTTAATTTTTCTTTTTTCGTTTTAACGTCTTCTAAATCATTTTTTTCTAAAGCTTCACGTAAATCTTTAATTTCACTTTCAGCTTTCTCTTTATCTTTAGTTTCTATTTTATCACCTAAATCTTTAATTGATTTTTCCGTCATAAAAATTAATTGTTCAGCTTCATTTTTTAAGTCAGCTTCTTCTTTTTTCTTATTATCAGCTTCCCGATTAGCTTCAGCTTCTTTAACCATACGATCAATTTCATCATCACTTAAATTTGTATTTGAAGTAATCGTAATTGTTTGTTCTTTATTTGTTCCCATATCTTTGGCTTTAACGTTAACAATACCATTAGCATCGATATCAAAACTAACTTCGATTTGTGGAATACCTCTTGGAGCAGCAGGAATCCCTGTTAATTGAAATCTACCTAATGTATATCTACAGCTGGTTGATTATCAGCAGCCGTTGAGAATACTTGTGATTTACTAGTAGGAATAGTTGTATTCCTTGGAATTAATACGGTCATAACTCCACCTAATGTTTCAATACCAAGTGATAATGGGGTAACGTCTAATAAAACAACATCATTAACATCGCCAGTTAATACTCCACCTTGAATAGCAGCTCCCATTGCTACTACTTCATCTGGATTAACGCCTTTAGATGGTTCTTTACCTAATTCATTTTTAATTAATTCAACCACTTTTGGAATACGTGTTGATCCACCAACTAATAAAACTTTATCAATATCATTTTTCGTTAGCCCAGCATCTTTTAAAGATTTACGAACTGGATCTAAAGTTGATTCTAATAAATCATGGGTTAATTCCTCAAATTTAGCTCGCGTTAAAGAAATTTCTAAATGTAATG
>CAZIFR010000028.1:0-10187 GCA_964539185.1 uncultured Muribaculaceae bacterium
GTATTAGCTTTATATATATTTCCATTTCCTCTATGTGATATTATTTTCATATTATAACATATGAAAAAAAAACAATTTTTCAACTGTTCTTTAAATCTTTTCATCCCCAATTAGTAATTTTTCAATTTCAAGCCAATTATTTGCTCTTTGAACATCACTATCTAATGCCATGTTTTTATTATGATAGGCTGTATATAATATTTTTGTCTCGGCACAATCTAAATTATGAAGGCGATCATCTATTTTAATCTTACAATTCAAAACTGATTTATCATTTAAAAATGCAAAATTATTTGGTGTTAAAAAAGGAAAATTATCTAATAAAAAATTATGTTTTTCTAATAGTAATACTCCAGATTCATATGGTAATTCAGGGATTAAATATGATGTTCCAATATATAATTTATATTTCTTATTCAATTTTTCTAAAACTTCATAAGCATTTTCATATATTTTAGCATTAGTATACATCCCTCTTTTAATCATATATTTTAAAAATTCAGCTCTTTTTTCTTCGGGAACTAATTGTTGAATATAAAAGTCCCCAATGTCATTTTCTGTATAATTGGTATTTAAAAATTCATTAACTAAATATAAAAAGCCCCCACCAACAATTACATCATCCATATCAATCATTAAAGTTTCCATATAATACCTCCTATAATTCATTTTTTATATAAGTATATAGTTCTTCGTTAATATCCTCAATCGATCTAATACTATTTCCATCATTACAAATAATCTTTTTAAATCCATATAATGCTGATACTTCTAAATAAGCAGTTTCAGCATTTTTTAAATGGTCAATATTAGTTTCGTGTTGATCTAAATTAACGCGCCTTTTTTTTAATTCCTTTGATACTTCAAAAGGAACATATAATAATACTTTGATATCAGGAACAGGCAATTCTAACATATCAAACTCTAGTTTTTCTAACCACTTATACATCGCTATTCGTTCTTCTTTATTATACAATTTACCGCCTTGATGCCCCATATTAGAATATGTATATCTGTCTAAAACAACATTAACACCATCATTTATATAATTATTAATTTCATCTACATTATATTTTCTATCAGCAGCATAGTATAATGAGGCTACTATGGGATTAACATTCCCAGCTCCTTCGCTAAACCAACCTTCACCAATTTCACTTTTGCCTAAATAAGGTCCACCAATTATTTTTCCAGTGGGGGTATCATATCTTGGAAAACATAAATACTTTATTTTAACTCCTTCACTAATTAATCTTTCGATTAACCTTTTACTTTGAGTCTCTTTTCCTGAACAATCAGTTCCTTCAATTACAATTATTTTACCTCTCATAACTATTTCCTTTCATATAAAACATGGTCATAATGAATTCCGTTATCGCTATTAGAACTTAATATTAATTTATTAAAATCATTTTTATTAAAATTGGGAAAATAAACATCAGCATCAGATGTAGCCTTAATTTCGGTAAGATATAATTTATCAGCATCATTTATAAATAAATTATATATTGAAGATCCCCCAATTACAAAAACATCTTCATTTTTAATATAATTTAAAACATCTTCTTTATTTTTAAAAAGTAAAACCTCTTCTGGCAATGTTACATCGTCAAATGATAAAACAATGTGCTTTCTATTTGGTAAAACTCTACCTAAAGAGATAAAAGTGTTAAGTCCCATAATAATCGTTTTATTTAAAGTTGTTTCTTTAAAAAACTTTAAATCATTAGGTAAATGCCATATTAAATCATTATTTTTACCTAATTCATTATTATTTCCAATAGCCGCAATGATATTTATCATAATAACCTCCTACGTTGAAATTTCAAATTCAATTGGACCATGATGTTGATAATCTTCTACTTTAATATCTTTTAATTCACTTGAATTATCAAATTTAAAGAAATCAGTAACTTCCGGATTAAGCCACAGTTTGGGAGCTTCAAAATCACCTAGTTCTTCATATCTTCTTATTTGTTCTTTAATTCCATTAATTTGATTAACATATATATGAGGATCATTAATACTGTATCTCATTTTACCAGGTTTTAGTCCTGTACAATGAGCTATCATGTTTCCTAAAACGGCATATTGAGTGACATTAAAAGGTAATCCTAACGGAACATCATTTGACCGACAATGAACCCAAAAGTTTAATTTACCATCTAAGACATTCCATTCAGTACTCCAAACACAAGATGGCAAAACAGCGGTTGGTATAAACTCATCTTGCCATAAACTATAAACCATTCTTCGATCAGTTGGATTGTTTTTAATTTTATTAATTAACGAATTCATAAATTGATATCGTTTAGCAATAAAACCATAAGCAGTCCCAATCGTGTGGGCTGCATCTTTCCCAAAATCTTTAATAACTTCCTTTTTAACTAATTTATCGTTTTCTAAAACCATTTGATTGGCTTTCCATAAACCATTAGCATCTATTTCCCATTCATTCCATATCTTATTGTTTCTTTCTTGTAACCATCTAACATCATTTGATTGGGCTTGATAAATCCATAACATTTCTGTAATGGCATTTTTAAAATACAATTTTTTAGTCGTTAAACAAGGGAATTCTTCTCCTAAATCAAATTCTAAATAATAACCATCTATCTTAATAGCATTATTTCCCGTTCTATTTTCGACTTCTACTCCATCTTTTAATATTTTCTTACATAATTTAATATACTCTTTATCCCATTTACTCATTTTGAAACCTCCTTAAATAAATTCTATTAAAATACTATTTGATAAATAAAGATATTTTGGATTTATTTTAATGTTTATTCCATCATCAACTAGTTTTTTTTCATTAATTAATTTTTGACAAATTGTTTCTAATTTAATATTATATTTACTATAAAAGGATTGTTTATTGATGCCTTTTATTTTTCTAAAACCTAGGATGAGTTCATATTTGATTATATCATCAAAAGATAATAATTCATAGTTAGTTTTATATTTTTTCATTAAATAATTTTGATAAGATTTTGTATTATCATATCTCATATTATCAATATAACCACTAGCTCCCATTCCAAAACCATAATAATGTTCATTATTCCAATAAACTAAATTATGTTTGGACTCATACCCCTCTTTAGCATAGTTACTTATTTCATAATGATGATAATTTTTTAGTTTTTTATTTATCAATTTATACATTTGATAGTCTAGGTCATCATCAATATATGCTGTTTTTTCAATATAAAGTTTCGTATGAGGTTCGATAATTAAAGAGTAAGTTGAAATATGTTTAACATCTAAACTAATAAAAAAATCTAAATCAGTATTAAATTCTTCTAAAGTTTGGTTTGGTAAAGCATACATCAAATCGATGTTTATGTTATTTAAATCTATTTTTTTTAAATAGGTTATTTTTTTTATTATCTCTTCTTTGGTATGATGTCGATTTAATATTTTTAAATGTCTTTCATTAATAGTTTGGATTCCCATACTAATTCTATTAACCCCAACTTTTTTAAACAAATCAAGTTTTTCATTCGTAACATCAACATTACATTCAATCGTATATTCTAAGTTATCGGAAAGATTAAATTTTTTAATAATATCAAATAATTTATTTAATTGATTCGTATTTAAAGCACTAGGAGTCCCACCACCAATATAAAGGGTTTCAATTACTTCCCCTTGATAATTATCTATAACTTCTTTCTCTAATGAATCTAAATATAAATCAACTCTTTTTTCATCATAAAATTGTTTACAAAAATCACAGTAAGAGCAAAGTTCATAACAAAAAGGAATGT
This sequence comes from uncultured Muribaculaceae bacterium, assembly GCA_964539185.1. Lineage (GTDB taxonomy): Bacteria > Bacillota_I > Bacilli_A > RF39 > UBA660 > Faecisoma. The sequence continues at coordinate 3,774 of CAZIFR010000028.1, forward strand.
GTATGTAAACTGATTTCACATTATCACACTCCTTTATTAAAATTATAACACTATAAAACTAATTAAACAATTATTTTTTTAAATGTTTTCTTTTTGTAGCTTCCCCACCACGAATATGTTTTTCTTCAAAATTTATTTCTAAAAGTTTATTAACTTCTTTTGATAATTCGGAATTTTGTTGGGGTAATCTTTGTTTCAAATCATTATGAGCGACACTTTTACTTATACCAAAATCAGTTGCCGTTTTTCTAATTGTTGATTTGTTGACCAAAAGGTATTTTCCTAATTCTTCTGCTCTTTTATAAATATCTATTCTTTTCATTGTTTCTCCTATTCACCATTATTTTATTCACTATCATCATTTTTTAATACCGCTAAGAAAGCATCTTCTGGGATTTCTACTTTTCCAACCATTTTCATCTTCTTCTTACCTTCTTTTTGTTTTTCTAATAACTTTCTTTTTCTTGAGACATCGCCACCATAACATTTGGCCAGAACATCTTTTCTTACCGCTTTAATCGTCTCACGAGCAATTACTTTTCCACCTAAAGTAGCTTGAACAGGTACTTCAAATTGTTGTCGTGGAATTAATTTTCTTAAAACTTCAACAATTGTTTTCCCACGTTTATAAGCGAAGTCTTTATGCACAATAATACTTAAAGCATCAACTACTTCGCCATTTAATAAAATATCCATCTTTACTAGATCACTTGTTTTATACCCGATTAATTCATAATCAAATGAAGCATAACCAGATGAAATACTTTTCAATTTGTCAAAAAAGTCATACACAATTTCCGATAAAGGTATCTCATAATGGATATTAACTCTTGTTTGATCTAAATACTCCATCGAAATAAAGTTTCCTCTTTTGCTTTGACACAATTCCATAATTGGCCCAATATAATTGGATGGAACAAAAATCGATGTTTTGATATAAGGTTCTTTTATTTCTTTAATTTTTACCCGATCAGGCATTTTTACTGGACTATCAATCATTATAGTACTATTATCAGTTAAAGTTATTTCATAAATAACCGATGGCGATGTTGCTATTAAGGATATGTTAAATTCTCTTTCAATCCGTTCTAAAATTATTTCCATATGAAGCAATCCTAAGAAACCACATCTAAATCCAAAACCTAATGCTTTTGATGTTTCAGGAGTAAACTCTAATGAAGCATCATTTAATTTTAGTTTTTCTAAAGCGTCTCTTAAATCGGGATATTTTGAGGATGTAATAGGATATAGTCCACTAAAAACCATTGGTTTCATTGCTTTATAACCTGGCAATTTATCTAAAGCAGGATTATTTACTAGGGTAATTGTATCTCCAACATTAATACTATCAATACTTTTAATAGAAGCACATAAATATCCAACCTCGCCAGTAACTAATTTATCTTTATTTACCTCTTTAGGACTATGAACTCCTAGTTCAATAACCTCATATTCCTTATTAGTAGCCATCATTTTTATTTTATCCCCAATATTAATTTCACCATTAACAATTCTAACACTTATTACGACTCCTCTATACGGGTCATAAAAAGAATCAAATATTAAAGCTTGTAAAGGTTGATTAACATCACCTTTAGGGCTTGGTACTTGTTTTATAATAGCTTCCATTAAATCGTTTATTCCACTACCTGTTTTAGCACTTGTTAAAATAATTTCTTCTTTTGTAAAACCAAAAGTATCAATCAATTCTTGACTAACTTTATCAACATCAGCATTGGGTAAATCAATTTTATTAATAACGGGAATAATAGTTAAATTATTATCTAATGCCAAATATAAATTAGCTAATGTTTGAGCTTCAATGCCTTGAGCAGCATCGACAACTAAAATAGCTCCTTCACAAGCAGCTAAACTTCGACTTACTTCATAATTAAAATCGACATGTCCTGGAGTATCAATTAAATGTAAAATATATTCCTCATTGTTATATAAATATTTTAATTGAACTGCTGTTAATTTAATTGTAATTCCTCGTTCTTGTTCAATATCCATATTGTCAAGCATTTGATGATGAGTCTCTCTATCATTAATAGCATTTGTTATTTCTAACATCCGATCAGCTAAGGTACTTTTACCATGATCGATATGAGCAATGATTGAAAAATTACGGATGTTTTTTTGTTTCATGTAAATCACCATGTTTATTATATATGAAAAAAACTCTAATTACTAGAGTTTTTAATTTTTTTGGTTATTAATTTTAATTTGATATAGAATAAATAAAAGTCCCGAAATTAAGCTAACAATAATGCCTATTTTTAAACCAGGAACATGATAAACTAATTTAATATCATGATATCCTTTATCTAAAGGTATTCCAATAAAAGTATCGTATACTTTTTCCAGCTCTACTTGTTTTCCGTCAACATAGGCAGTCCATCCCTTTTCATATAAAATAGATGAAAATAAAATTCCTTCTTTAGTAACATTAATATTTCCATTAATATATCCATCTTTAATATCTTTAATATTTAATTGTTGGGTTTTTAAATGATTTATATATTGATTAAAATTATCTGCATTAAAAGTAAATAAAGTTAATTTAGTTATTTTAACATCTCCACTTATAACTTTAAATTCAATATTAACCTTTTCACCTTTTTTAAAATTATTTTTTATATTACTTATATTAATTTGATTTTTCTTTTTAATTTCATAAAGTTTATTATTTATATAAACATGATATTCATATTCTTCAGAATTAACTTTTAAATCATATAAAATACTAAAATCATTATCATTTAAAACTTCATAAACATAGTTATTTTCTTCAATAACTTGTTTATGGTAAATTGGAAGATCAATATTAGTCATATTTTTTAATATCTGCATTTGAACATCAAAAGGGTTTGTTTTCAAAACCAATTCGCTATTATTAATTATATATCCTAATGACAAGGCATATGGATTTTCATAAATATGACTATCAATAACATCAATACCATAAAACATTTCTTCTAACGTACCAATCTCATGGGTATATACTTTATTATATAATGATTTTTCTTCAATCGTTTCATAATACTTAATACCTAATAAAGCGTCAGTAATTGGATAAGAAATATATCTATAATAATTATTCCCTACTTCAAAACCTAATTTATTTAAAAAATCTAAATCAAAATTTAAAGTTGATAGAAAAACACTTGAAGTAGGATAATTATAATAAAATGCTTCATTATAATTGGACGCACTTTGATGTTCAAAGCGGTAAAAATCTTTGTCATAAGATTTTAAAAAACTACTACTTTCTAATTGTTCTTCATACCTTCCGTTAATATATTTACTATAAGAAAAGTTAAAATTGATAAAAATAAAATTAATATTAAAATATAATTCACAAATCATTAACATTACAAACAATATTTTTATTTCTTTACTTTCATTAAAATTATATAAAATATATAAATATAATAAATAAAGTCCTACACTTATATAAATCATACTTAAAGGAATAATATTTCTAAAATAAACTAAAAGCCCCAAAACAGGTAACACTAAAGCAGTTAAAAAATAATCTTGTTTAGTTAGAGTTTTAATATTAAAAAAAGATTTACAAGCAATATATAAAATAAAGATAACAAATAAAAATATATAACGATAATTATAATAATTAGGGGGACTGAAAAAATGCCAAAGATAATTAATTGGACTAATAATAATACTTAAAAGTAAAACTAAAATCATTACTCCAGATAATATTTTTTCTTTAAGATCAATTTTTTTATTGATAAAATATAACATTACTAGTGGTAAAACAATAATACCACAATATAAATAAGCTGTTTTCGGATTTAAAACATTACTAAAATCATGACTACCAATAAAAATTCTAGATAATATTCCTAAATAATCATTATTAATGGTATCTACCAAAACAGTTGATATTCTTTGACCACTTAAAGTAATAATAATATTAGGGATATTGATAAACATTGTCATTAATCCCGAAAGTAAAGAAGTGATAGTAAATATTTTAAAATGGTATTTTTTATATAAAATGGATTTATAAATAAAATATAAAACACTAAATAAACAAATCATATATCCAATATAATAATTGGTTAAGATGGCTATAAATAAAGTTATTCCATATAATAATGATTTCTTTTCTAAAACAATTTTATCAATTCCTAATAAGATTAATGGTGAAATTAAAAGACAATCTAACCACATAACTTGAAAATAATTACCTATATTGTATAAAGATAATGCATAAGCAATCGAAAATAAAAATATTATGGTTTCTTTTTTGTCTTTAAAATGATATTTTAAATAAATAAACATTGTAGTACCACAAAAACTTATTTTTAATAATATAGTTAATAATGTATATAAATATATATTGTTAAAAATAAGTAATAGTAAATTAGTAGGACTTATCAAATAATAAGCATAAGTGGAAATCATTCCTCCACCTAATCCTTTAGAAAACGAATAAAAAACATTTCCTTCAGTTAAAAGAGTATTTTTAAAATGATGAAAAAGTTTATAATATTGTCCAAACAAATCAGAGACGATTATACTAAATTCACCATCAATAGCGTTTCTAAATAGTAAAACAGTTAAAATAATTAAAAAAGGAATTACAAACGATAATATATAATATTTATATTTATTCATAAATTGTTTTATTATAATCACCTCTTTATTAAATAAGAAAAAAATATCTTTAAAAAATCTACTACTATTTAACTTTTCAGCGACTTTTAAAGATATTAATTTAATTATTCACTAGTAATAGTAATTTCACCATTGCTATCCATTGTTAAGTTATGACCATTACTATAAACTTTAATAGAAGTTACTTTACCATTATCTAATGTAACATTTTCAGTCATTTCAGCATTTCCTAAACTTATAACTTCCTTAACTTGTGCTGGTGTTAAAACATCTTGACAAGTTTCAACTGAATCTGGTTCTAATTGATTTTGCATTTCTTTAACTGCACAGTTGTTTTGAATACCACTAACAATCATACTTGTTTCTGAAAAAGCTGCTGATTTTCTAGCATCATCGACAACATTTAATACAATAGGTGTAGCAATTAATGCAACAACGGCTAAAATGATGATTACTGCTAATAGTTCTATTAATGTAAAACCATTTTTTTTCATCTAAATCTCACCACCTATCTTTTAAATTATATATTAATTATATCCTATTTTTACTAAAGATGTCAATCTTGTTTATATAAATTACAAAAACTATAATTCCAAAAAAAAATATCTTTAAAGAACATCAAAATAAATTGTTGTTCTTTAAAAGATATATTGTTTTTTATTACTCTCCTGTTACGAAGTCTAATGTGCCATCACTCATTATTAATGTATGTCCATTACTTTCAATTGTAATTGCTGTTACTTTACCACCAGTCAAGGTAACGGGACCAGTTACTTTAGCATTTCCTAAATTAACTAATCCTTTAACATCTTCAGTAGTTAACTCAGGCCCACAAAGAGTTACTGTATCTGGATCTAGTTGATGTTGCATTTCTTTTGTTGCACAGTTATTTTGAATACTACTAACAATCATATTTGCTTCTGAAGTTGCAGCAGATTTTTTGGCGTCATCAATGACATTTAACACGATTGGTGTAGCGATTAATGCAACAACGGCTAAAATGATGATTACCGCTAATAATTCTATTAATGTAAAACCATCTCTTTTCATTTAATCTTCACCACCTATCTTTTCAAACATTATCTTAATTATATACTAATCCTATTGGATAAGTCAATCTAGTTTGTGCGTATTTTTTAGAATTATGTAAAAATTACATCTTATAACGTAAAGTTATGAAAGTTTTTTAAGAATGCTTTTTAACTCTTGTTCTTCTTTATATAACATCTCTTTATCTTTTTCAACTACTTGTTTTGGAGCTTTTTTAACGTAGTTTTCATTAGATAATAATTTTTTCCGTCTATCTATCGATTCAATTAATTTTTCTTTTAATATTTTAAAATTAGCTATTTCCTTTTCTTTATTATTAGCATTATCATAAAATATATCAATTTTTTGACGACCAACTTCAATACCAATTTTTTCTAATTTTTTTAAGTTATCATCACTATCCACTAAATTAGCTTTCGTCATTTTAATAAAACATTCTTTATTATTATTAACTAAATTACAACTACAAACCATAGTGAATTCATTAATATTATTATCTGTTTTAATTTTTCTAATTTTTTTAATTAATTCGATAACTTCTTCTTGTTCATGTTGATTTTCAAAAACATGTTCTTTATTATAAATTGGATAAGAACTAATCATAATAGACTCATTACTATTTGGTAACATTGAATAAATTTCTTCTGTTACAAAAGGCATAAAGGGATGGAGCATTTTAAGGATTTGGGATAAAACATGAATTAAAACATTTTTTGTCGT
>CAZIFR010000029.1:0-9170 GCA_964539185.1 uncultured Muribaculaceae bacterium
TATTATTTAACTATGGAACGGACGGGTTTAGCTGGTGAAGGCCGAGTATTTAAAGATGAATCAGAAGCTTTAATGGCGTATGAAAGAAGAGAAATCACTCTACATACGAGAATTGCTGTTGCTGTTAATTCCTTTAAATATAAAATATTTTCTGACACATGTAAAGGAAAATATTTAGTGACAACCCCAGGTAAACTAATCTTTAATTCAATGTTCCCAGACAGTTTTCAATATATTAATGATGGAACAGCTGAAAACATCGAACATTTTACCCCACTTAAATATTTTATTGATCGTGGTTTGAATATTAAAGAAGAAATTGCTAAAATGGAATTAATTAAACCTTTTGGTAAAAAAGTGCTAACTAAATTAATTGCCGAGATATATAAACGTTATCATACAACTGAAACTTCAATTATGCTTGATAAAATGAAGGATATTGGATTTAAATATTCAACTACTTCAGGGATATCAATTGGTATTGGTGATATAATTGAATCGAAAGACAAACAAAGTATTTTAGATGAAGCGACTAATAAAGTTGATATTATTAACAAGCAATTTAAACGTGGGTTAATTACTGATAATGAAAGATATAATAAAGTTGTTAGTTCATGGAACGAAGCTAAGGATAAAATAGCTTATGAATTAGAACAAATAATTAAAAATAATAAAGAAAACCCTATTTCAGTAATGATTGATTCAGGAGCTCGTGGAAATATGAGTAACTATAATCAAATGGCTGGAATGCGTGGTCTTATGTTAAAGCCAACCGGTGAAGCTGTTGAAATTCCCATTACATCTTCTTTTACTGAAGGTGCTAATGTTTCAGAGTTTTTCTTAGCTACGCATGGTGCTCGTAAGGGAGCTGTTGATACAGCGTTAAAAACAGCAGATGCTGGATATTTAACGAGACGGTTAGTTGATGTATCACAAGATATAATTGTTAAACAAGATGATTGTAAAACTGAAAATGGTGTCTTAGTCGAAGCTTTTATTGATGAAAGTGATGGAACAGTAATTGAAACCTTAAAAGATCGAATTATTGGTAGATTTACTAATAAGAAAATCATTAATCCAACTACTAAAGAAGTAATTGCTGAAAGAAATACTTATATTTCAGAAAACTTAGCTGACACTATTATCAAGTTAGGAGTTACTAAAGTACCTCTTAGAACCATTTTAACTTGTAAAACTGAAAATGGTGTATGCTGTAAATGTTATGGTCGTAATTTAGCCACTGGATCATTAGTTGAAGTAGGGGAAGCCGTTGGTATTATGGCTGCTCAATCGATTGGTGAACCAGGAACGCAATTAACGATGAGGAATTTCAATACTGGTGGAGTTGCTGGTGGAGATGATATTACGCAAGGGTTACCTCGGGTTCAAGAGTTATTTGAAGCTCGTAACCCAAAAGGAAAAGCAACTATTTCTGAAATTAATGGTAAAATTACCAAGATTGAAGAAGATAGTGGTAAGTTTCATATTAGTGTTACTAATGATGTTGAAACTAAAGTTCATATAACTAATTATGGTGTTAAGGTATCGGTTAAACTAAATGATGAGGTTATAGCTGGTCAAAAACTAACTTATGGTGCTATTAATCCTAAAGAGTTATTAGTTGTAACTGATCCAATTACCGTTCAACAATATATTCTTTTAGAAATCCAAAAAGTTTATCGTTCTCAAGGTGTTGATATATCAGATAAACACGTTGAAGTAATTGCTAGACGAATGATTTCCAAAATTAAAATTGTATCTTCTGGTGATTCGTTATTCTTACCAGGAACATTAATTAATATTAATAAATTTACTGATATTAATAAACAACTGATTATCGAAGGTAAAGCTCCGGCTTTAGGTCGACCAGTTATGCTAGGAATTACCAAAGCTAGTTTAGAAACTGATTCATTTTTATCAGCTGCATCATTCCAAGAGACAACAAGAATATTAACTGATGCTGCAATTCATGGTAAAATTGATCATTTAGAAGGTTTAAAAGAAAATGTTATTATTGGAAAATTAATCCCAGCTGGTACTGGTGCTAAAAAGTATAATAATGTTGATTATGAGTTAGAAGTAACAGTTGTTAATGAAGAACCTTTAGAAGCTTTAGAACAACAATTAATGGATTAAAAAGGTGAATTTATTTCACTTTTTTCTTTATAAATATAGTATCCTAATTAATAAATGCTTAAATGATGAACAAATAAATTTATTACATAAAGTTTATCATCAAAAAAAATATGTTTTAGAATAATTATATAATAGTTGAATATAATATTAGTGTATCAAGTAAATTGATACGTATAGGAAACTCGTAGGATTACGGTTTCCTTTTTTTATTTTAAAAATTTATTACCCCTTTACAAGCGAAAATATGTTTGTTATAATATGATTATTCAAAGAATATTATTTTGAATTTATTTACTTTAAAAGGAGGCGTATATAATGAAAAATGAAATTATTATTTTTGAAAATGGAGAAATGAAATTAGAAGTAAACATGAAAGATGAAACAGTTTGGTTAACCCAAAGTCAGATGGCTAATTTGTTTGAAAGAAATGTTGCAGTTATATCAAGACATATTAGAAATATTTTTAATGAGGAAGAATTAGAAGAAAAAAGCAATTTGCAAAAAATGCAAATTCCTAATTCAGATAAATTAGTTACTTTTTATAATTTAGATGTAATTATTTCTGTTGGTTATCGTGTTAAGTCTAAAAGAGGAACAGAGTTTCGTAAATGGGCGAATAAGATATTAAAAGATTATATGTTAAAAGGTTATGCTGTTAATCAAAAAAGATTAGAATATTTAGAAAAAACGATTAAAATAATTGATATTGCCAATCGCATTGATGAGGCCTTAAAAGATGATGATGCTAAAAAAATATTAAAAGTAATAGGTGAGTATTCTAAAGCACTAAATTTACTTGATAATTATGATCATAAGGATTTTAAAAAAGTAATAGGTGATATTAGTAATAAACGAATAAATTATGATGAATGTCTGAATATTATTAATAAACTTAAATTTAATGATGAAAGTGATGTCTTTGCTTTAGAAAAGGATAATGGTTTAGAAGCCATCATTGGTAATATTTATCAAACATATGATGGAGTTGATGTATATCCATCTATTCAAATAAAATCAGCTAACTTATTATATTTAATTGTTAAAAATCATGTTTTTATTGATGGGAATAAACGAATAGCGGCTACATTATTTATTTATATTTTACAATTTTATAATATTTTATATAAAGATAATCAGCAAGTAATTGATAATAATACATTAACTGCTTTAACATTACTTATTGCCGAATCAAATCCTAAAGAAAAAGATATATTAATTGATTTAATATTGAATTTTTTAGAAAAAGAGTAATATTATTTGAAAAAGAAAATTTAGTATGATTACGATTTTCTTTTTTTGTTAATAAAGTGTAAAAATAGTTGTGTTAAAGCTTAAATTTTACAGTTAAAGTTATGAAAATATAGGTAATTATTTAAATATAAATGTGTAAAATTATGTAAATTAGGCACTTAACTTTTGCAAAAAATGTCAAAATTTGATATAATTATGATAGTATTTATCTATATATATAATAATGAAGGTAGGTGTTATTTTAATGAAAAAGATATTTGTTCAACTATTTGTTTTCATAATGTTTTTTTCACTTTTTATACCATTTACAAATGCTGAAAATGTTAAACAAGGTATTATTGCTTCTACTTTAGGAAATGGTGTTGTCTTACGATTAGGTCCTGGTACAGGATATAATAAAACCAGTAGTGGTTTAGATGATGGTATTATTGTTACTATTGTTGATACTGTTGATACTAACGATGGTTCAACTGGTTGTACTGGTAATAGCTGGTATAAAATTGAATATGCCTATGGTGATAGGGATCATGTTTATGTATGTGCTAGTTTAGTAACTTTAATTGATGATAATATTGATACATCATTCGAATCTGTTTTAACTAAGTTTCCTGAAAGTTACCATCCATATTTAATTAATTTGCATCGTATTTATCCTAATGCTTCCTTTGTCCCTTATGATACTAAACTTGATTTTGAAACTGTCGTAACTAATGAGGCTACTTTAGGTAAAAGTTTAATTCAAGATACTAAACGAACAAGAGATGGACTTAAGCATTTAGATAGTTATACATATGAAACAGATTCCTTTTATACTAGTTATCCAGGTGGGGGTTCAAGTTGGTATGCTGCTAATAGTAAAACGATTGCATATTATTTAGACTCTCGAAACTTTTTAAATGAAAAGCGAGTTTTTATGTTTGAAGGTTTATCTTATAATGCTACTTTTCATAAAAAAGCAGGAGTAGAAGCTATTTTAAAACCAAGTTTCATGTATAACACCTATGTTGATAATGGAACTAACAATTTATTTTCAGATGTTATTATGTATGCTGGTAATCATTATGGCATTAGTCCTTATTACATTGCTGGCCGTATTTTACAAGAAACTGGTGTTACACGTAGTGCTTTAGTTAAAGGTATTTATCCTAGCTATCCAGCATATAATGGATATTATAATTTCTTTAATTATGGAGCTAGTGGTACAAATGTTGTTTTAAATGGCTTAATATCTGCTAAAAAAAATGAATGGAACTCCGAATATAATTCAATTGTTGGGGGTGTTAGTAAAATTGGTAATGATTATATTGGAAAAGGACAGGATACAGGTTATTTTCAAAAATGGGATGTTATTTGTATGATTAAAACAGCGACTGGACTTTGCTATAATAACCAATATATGCAAAATATCGAAGCTCCATATAGTGAAGCGCTACATTCTTATAATTCATATTATGATTCTCAAGGTAGTACTGCAATGTATAATGTTCCATATATATTTATAATTCCTTTTTATAGCGAAATGCCTACTTCAACATCACTACCTAGTGATGCAAGTCCGAATAATTATTTATCTAGTTTAAAGGTTAATGGTACAAAGATTGTTAATTTTAAAGGTGACAACACTTCTTATACCGTTAATGTATCAGCTGGGGCAACCAATATTAATGTCGAAGCTAAGGCTTTAACAGCTTCTAAAGGAGCAACTGTGTCTGGAACAGGGGATATTAATATTACTTCTGATAATCAATTAATACCAATAACCGTAAAAGCAGCTAATGGAGCAAAAAGGGTTTATAATATTAATATTGTTCGGACATCGGCAGTTGATATGACTTTGGAAGAAACTATTAATAATCTAAAAGATAATATTATTGCCGATAATTATATGAATGGTTTAACGAATGTTGATACGATAATGCAAGCCATTAATAAAGTTAATCCGATGGCTTCAGTTAAAATTACTGATTTAAAGAATAAAAATGTAACTACTGGCTCGATTGGAACTGGATATAAAGTTAGTATAACAATTGGTGATAAAACCAAAGTTTTAGAAACCATCATTTATGGTGATACAACTGGTGATGGTGAAACCACCATTTTGGACTTACTTAGAGTTCAAAAACAATTATTAGGTTCGATATCATTATCAGGAGTGCAATATAAAGCAATGGATGTAAGTAAAGACGGGATAGTTGATATTCTAGACTTATTGAAAGTTCAAAAACATTTATTGGGTTCTTCGATAATTAATCAATGAGACCAACTATAAATAGTCAAGCAAAAATGAAAAAATATTTCAAAAATTTGAAAAACTAAAATTTTGATCAATTTTTCAAGATTAAGGCATGGCAAAAACACCAAAGAGGTGTAAAAATTTAAAATATAGTTAGGTTTTAATTCAATTCAAAATTAATATTTTCTTTAAGCATTTTATAAATAACCCTAACAAGTTTATGAGAAATATGCCCTAAAACACAATTATATGGTTTTCCTTGAGTAATTTTTTTAGTATAATATGTTTTGAAAGTTTCATTATTCCAAATAATTAAAGAAGAAGCTTTCACTAGTGCATAACGTAGGGAACTAGATCCTCTTTTAGAAATTTTAGTGGTTGAAGCATTAAAATTTCCAGATTGAATGACAGAAGGATCTAGTCCTGCAAATGCTAATAGTTTACAAGGGTGTGAAAATCTATTAATATCTCCAATTTCAGATAGTATTACTGATCCAAGAGTATAACTAATTCCTGGAATAGTAAGTATTGGGGAGTTAATGGAATCCATTATGGATTTAATTTTAGTTTCAATTTCCAAAACTTGTTCATTAATTAAATGTATTTGTTTAATTAAGCACTTAATTTGAATTGATAAAGATGGGTTGTTGATACCTATAGAATTGCAAGCTAACTCTTTTAATTTATATGCTTGAGGCTGAGTATATCTGCCACGAGATGATTTAGATAAAAGTTTAGTCAAAGTATCAATCCTAACATTTTTAATTTCTTCTGGAGATGAATATTTTTCAAGTAAAGAATAACTAACCTTAATATGAAGATTACCTTTGAAAAACAAAGAAAGTTCTGGGAAAAGTTGATCCATACAACAAACAATTTTTACTTTAAGTCTTGATCTACTTTGAATTAAGTCTTGTCTAAAACGGCATAAACTTCTTAACTTAATGATTTCAAAATCTTTGTTAGTTAGTAATGAATAAGTATTTAACATTAAGCATTTTGAGATAAGGAAAGTATCAACTTTATCAGTTTTAGTTTTGCGAATGTTGCTCTTTCTTAATGCGTTTGTTTGAATTGGATTAATAATACCAATTTTACATCCTTTAGAATTAAGAAAGTTAATAAGGTTCTCTCCATAGTGGCCAGTAGATTCCATACCAAATATGGTATTTGATAGGTCAATAACTTTTAGTTTTTCTAACAAAAAATCAAATCCAGATTTGGAATTAAAAAATGGGAAAGCATCAACTAGAACTACACCATTAGAATCAACTACTGATGCATAATGTTTTGTTTTGGCAACATCAATGCCGATATAATTCATATACAACAACTCCTATAAAATATTTTGATACATGTGACAGTCCACCAGTTTTATTTATCGTAACCTTGCTCGAAATAAAAGGTCTAAGCCTTATCCAACTAATAATCGATTTAAAATAAAACTGTGGCGATAATCTCACTTAAATAGTCTAGCTATAAGGTGAAGTAAAAGTCCACAGTATCAGTATTTATTATACAAATATTTGATTTAAAATCAAGAAAGGTAAGTATAATAAAATGTTAAGCTTCTTACAAACAATATTTCCTTTGTTTAAGCTTAACTATATTATACAAGGTGAAAAATGAAAAAAATATTTTATAATTTATTTATTATCTTTGCAAGCTTTTTAATGATCAGTAATGTTAATGCAGCTAATGCTAATATAAGTGTTACCTCATCAAGTTCAAGGGTTATTGTTGGTAATACAGTTACTATTACTGTTAAAATAAGTTCTAGTAGTGCGTTAGGTTCATGGCAGTTTGATATAGTTCCTTCAAGCAATTTAAGTTTTGTTAGTTCAAGTTTTGGAGGTTTATATATTAAAGATGTTGTTGGATCCCCAAATGAATATTCGAAAACTTATACCTTTAAATTTAAAGCTAAATCTTCTGGTACAGCTAATGTATCAGTTAAAAATTCAAGTGTTATAAGTTATAATGAGTCTAAAATAAATGCAACCAATGGTTCGGTATCCTTTAAAACTTTAACCCAATCTGAGTTAGAGGCTAGTTACAGTAAAAATAATAATTTATCAAGTTTAACTATTGAAGGATATACTATTGATTTTAATAAAGATAAATTAAATTATAATTTAGAAGTTGAGAATGATATTGAAACAGTTAATATTAAAGCTAGTAAAGAAGATGGAACAGCAAGTATTAGTGGTGTTGGACAGATAAACCTTAATGAAGGGGCTAATAGTGTTAATATCGTTGTAACAGCTCAAAACGGAAGTACTAAAACGTATATTATGACAATTACTAGAAAAGAATTAAATCCCATTCATGTTACGATTAATGATCTTAAATATACTATAATTAGAAAAGCAAATGAATTACCTAAAGCTAATATGTATTATATAAATTCAACCATTATAATTGATGGTGAAGAAGTACCATGCTATTATAATGAACTTACTAATATTAATTTAGTTGGTCTAAAAAATAGTAATGGTGATATTCAATTTTTTGTTTATGATCAAGGTAATTATAAACAATATGATGAACTTCATTTTAATCAGTTAATAATATGTCCTTTAGATGAAGAAGTAAAAATACCATCAGAATATCATAAAAAAACAACTTTAATTGATGAAAAAGAAGTTGTTACCTATACTTCTGATAAATATAATTTCCCATTAATATACGGCTTAAATCTGGCAACAGGAGAAAAACATTTATATAAATACGATAGCAATGAAAACACCATTCAAAGATATGAAAAAGTTGATAAAACATTAGAAAATTTATATTTTGATATTATTAAATATGGAGCTTTATTTATTGGAACAAGTTTTTTCATCCTTATTGCTTTATTAACTAAGAAGCGTAAGAAGAAAGGGTTTTCAAAAAAACAACAAGAAGAGTTACTAAAAACCATGAAAATAGACATTACTCAAATTAAAAATGAAAAAAAAGCTGAACAAAAAGAAAAGAAAAGATTAAAAGAAATTGAACAAGACCGAATTTTAACTGAAAAAGCTTTAAAAATTAAAGAACAAAAAGAATTAAAATTGAATAAAAAGAAAGAAAGAAGATTGAAGAAAAAGAAAGAAAGAAGATTGAAGAAAAATAAAAAAGACAATGATGGTATGGCTCCATTATAGTCTTTTTTTTTTTACTTAAATAACTATTTTTTAATCGTTTTTTTAAATAATTTAGTTTTTAAATTTATTGTTTTATGTTCATAAATAACATTAGTTTTTAAAACAAATATGATGACGATAAATAACAAAATTCCATATACAATATATCCTAATTTATTATCTTTTAATGCATATATAATTGACGCAAAAGCAAATAATAAATTAATAATATAAATAATAATAACTGTTGTTTTTTGACTAAGATTTCTATTTAACAGTTGATGATGAATATGAAATTTATCTGGTTTTGAAATACTTTCACCTTTTAATTTTCTTCTAATAATAGCACATAAAGTATCTAAAATAGGAATGGCTAGAACTAATAAAGGAATAATTAAACTCGACATTGTTACATTTTTAAA
>CAZIFR010000030.1:0-9115 GCA_964539185.1 uncultured Muribaculaceae bacterium
TTGATTTTTTTAGGTATTTGGCCAACATATTCAAATATGTCATTTAAAACATCAGAAAACCTTTTTTTATCTAAAACCATATTTTCATTGATATAAATTTCTTTTTTAGCCTTTTTTCTAGCTTCTTGAGCTAATAGCTTTTTGGCCTCTAATTCCTCTTTTTCTTTTTGTTTAATTAATAATAACTTTTGTTTATTCTCTTCTTCAATTCTTTTATTTCTTTGTCTTGCTATTTCTCGTCTTTCAATTTCAGCTTGTCTTTTTTCTCTTTTTTCAATGCTATAAGCTGACATTTTCTTTAATAAAACATATCCATATATAAAAGGAGCTAAAAAGCCATATAAAACATATTTTATAAAAGTGATAATTAAATAAATAATTGTGTAAATACCAATAAATTCGAATTTAATAAATTTATATAAAACGTATGATATCCATATAAAACCATACCATATCCATTTTACAAAATAAAACCACACATATGAAACAAAGACAAATCCTAAAAATAGATATTTAAAAAAATGACCTAAAATTGTTACAATTACATTGATGACACTATAAAAGGTCATGAAAAAACCAACTGCGGAATACTTTAAAAATATTATTGGGTATTTAACTAAAAACCAGTATACAAAAACAAATGGCTTTAAGTAATTTGATTTTCTCAATGTCAATCACCGCACATCCCTTTATATTCTTATCAATTACAATTATAACATAATTTAATTATTTTGTATAACTTTTTAGGAAAAAAACATATAATATTCTTAGAAGGGGGCTTTTTTATGAATTATTATCCATATTTCGGAAACTTCCCTATGGGAACTGCTACAACTGCGGCTAAAACAGGAATTTTCAGTAGACTATTTGGTGGTATTAAATTTGGGTCTATATTAAATGGGGCTCAACAAACTTTAAATGTCGTAAATCAAGCACTTCCACTTATTAAACAAGCAAAACCAATGTTTAATAATGCTAAATCAATGTTCAAAGTTATGAACGAATTTAAAAAAGTTGATACTCCAGTAAATAACAATACAACATCTTCTAATAACCAAGCGTCTTCAACAGTTGATTCAACGCCTTCAACAGTTGATTCAGTACCATCGACAAATAGTCCAACTTTCTTTCAATAAAAAATTGAGATTATCTCAATTTTTTATATTAATTTATTTTCCATTTTTCTTCTTAAATCAGCATTTAATATTTTTTTTCTTAACCGACAACTATTAGGAGTTATTTCCACTAATTCATCAGTGTCAACATAATCAAGACAAGCTTCTAAACTTAGTGTTCTTGGTCTTTTTAAAACAACCGTGTGATCACTTCCACTTGCTCTAGTATTAGTTAATTTTTTACCCTTAACAACATTGACAGCTAAATCATTATCGTGATTGTTTTCTCCAACAATCATTCCTTCATAAACTTCATCGCCAGGACTAATAAACATAATACCTCGATCTTCTAATTGACCTAACGCATAAGCTGTTGCTTTACCATTTTCCATTGAAACTAAAACACCATTTTTTCTTTTACCAACACTATTACCTAAAACAGGACGATATTCTCTAAAAGCATGGTTTATGATTCCATAACCTTTTGTCATTGTCATAAATTCTGTCATAAAACCAATTAAACCACGAGAAGAAACAATATAATTTAATCGGACTTGATCTTCGTTATTAATCATATTTTCCATAATACCTTCTCTTGATCCTAAAGATTCGATAATTGTTCCAACAAACTCTTCTTTAACATCGATTTGGACATCTTCAAAAGGCTCACACTTAACGCCCTCTATTTCTTTAATAATAACTTTAGGTTTAGATACTTGAATTTCAAATCCTTCTCTTCGCATATTTTCGATTAAAATCGATAAATGTAACTCTCCTCTACCTGAGACGATAAACGATTCGGTATCACTTGGTTCAACTTTTAATGAAACATCTTTTTGCGTTTCTTTGTATAATCTTTCTTCGATTTTCCGAGCTGTTAATAATTTCCCATCTTTTCCACAAAAAGGTGATGTATTAACTGAAAAGGTCATTTGTAAAGTTGGTTCATCTATTTTTAAAATGGGTAAAGCTTCTTCTTTTCCCACTGTACAAACAGTTTCTCCTACTTCAATATCATTAAGTCCAGCTATAGCAATAATTTCTCCTGCTTGTGCTGCTTTTAATTCAATTTTGTTTAAACCTAAATATCCATACATCTTTTGAATTCTAAATTGTTTAATTGAACCATCTTTCCTTATGCAAGATACGATTTCATTAACTTTAACCTTACCCCTTTTAATACATCCAATGCCAATTCTTCCTACAAAATCATTGTAATCTAATAAAGCTGGTTGAAATTGAAATCCACCATCTAAATCAACCTGAGGAGCTTTAATATAATTAACGATTGTGTCCAAAATAGGAGTCATCGTTTTTTCTTGAGTTTCAATATCAGAATCTAAACTTGTTGTTCCAGCTAAAGAAGATGAATATATTACTGGAAAATCTAATTGTTCAATATCAGCACCTAATTCAATAAATAAATCAATTACTTCATCCACTACTTCCCTAGGACGAGCTGTATTTTTATCAATTTTATTTACAACAACTATTGGTGTCACTTTTGCTTCTAAAGCTTTTTTTAAGACAAATCTCGTTTGAGGCATCGTTCCTTCATAAGCATCAACAACTAATAGTACTCCATCAACCATATTCATAATTCTTTCAACTTCTCCACCAAAATCAGCATGTCCTGGAGTATCTAATATATTAATATAATAATCTTTATAATTAATAGCTGTGGTTTTAGCTAATATCGTAATTCCTCTTTCTTTTTCAATATCATTAGAATCCATTGATACTACTTTAGCATTTTCTTTAAATGTTTCTGACATTTCTAATAACTTATTTACTAAAGTCGTCTTTCCATGATCGACATGGGCTATTATTGCTATATTTCTTATTTTGTTCATAAATACACTTCCAATCAACCGAGTAATTATATCATATCTTATAATTGATTGTAAAGTCTTTTTTATTGTACTGTTGTTTAAAGAGTTAAAAATCCTTTTTATTTAATTTTAAAAACTTGCATTTAGTCTTGAAATGAGTATTAATACGTGAATGATCAATTGTTTTCTACTTATCAAAGGAGCATTTTTAGATGCACTAAATAAATTATCTATTTTAAAACAAAAAAAATCCAAGAAAGTGGGTTCACTTAACGATAAAACCAGCTTCAGCTAGGTGGGCATCACAAATTTAACTTTAGGAGTCTTAAACTATGTTTAAGCATTCAACACCATTAAATTATTAGATTCCCGATCATCGTCAATTAGCGGTTTTTATAATGAACTTGTCATCTTTCCTAGACAATATTATTGTACCATATTTTATGAATAAAAACACTAAAAATACTTAATTAACACATTTTTCCATATTGTTAATTATGGGTTTAATCTAGTTGGACCTCGGTAGATAAAGGTTGCTTCTCTGATATTATCGATATCAAATATTTTCATCATTAATCTGGATAATCCAATCGCAAATCCTCCATGTGGTGGACAACCATATTTGAAAAAATCAATATAAAAATCTAAACTTTTAGGATCAATTCCTTTTTCTATTATTTGTTTAGTTAATATATCAAAACGATGTTCTCTTTGAGCTCCTGTTGTTATTTCAACTCCTTTAAATAATAAATCAAAACTATTCGTTAAACCATTTTCATCTAACATATGATAAAAAGGTCTTGCTGAATAAGGAAATTTGGTAACAAAAATAAAATCACTATGATAGTTTTCTTTAGCATATTCACATAACAGTTCTTCTTCTTTTCTTTCAAAATCATTTATATTAACACCCATATAATTATATTTTTCTTTTAAAATATTTTTAGCCTCTTCAAATGTTATTCTTGGAAAAGAATATGTCATATCGGGAAGCTCAATATTAAATATTTTTTGAATTTCTTCTTGATAGTTTTCTTTTACTTTATTAAACGAATATTTAATTAATGCTTCTTCATGATCCATAACATCAGAGACATCATTTATCCATGCTATTTCAACATCAATCATTGGTATTTCTGTTTGATGATAAGAAGTATGAGAATTCTCAGCTCGAAAAGCTGGTCCAATTTCAAAAACTTTATCAAACCCTGATGCTAAAGCCATTTGCTTATAAAACTGTGGTGATTGGCTCAAACAAGCCTCTTTACCAAAATAGTCTATTTTAAACATTTCAGCTCCACTTTCAGCATTACTGGCACTTATTTTAGGTGAATGGATCTCAATAAATTCATTACTAAGCCAGTATTCTCTCATTGAATGCTCTAATAATGTTTGACATTTGAAAAGCAAATTATTATCTTCTCTTCGAAGGTCTAAAAAGCGATAATCTAATCTTGTTTCTCTTAAAGAGCTCTCTTTATTTTTAATATCAATGGGTAATTCTGGTAATGATTTACTAGTAATTTTGATATCAATTGGTAATAATTCCATTCCGTTTAATTTTACCTTTTCATTCTCTAATAGCTTACCCTTAATTTTAACAGTACTTTCTAAAGATAAATTAGCAACTAAATCAACTAAATTTTGATTTGTCTCTTTTTCAATTGTTATTTGAACCTTACCTGTTGAATCTCTTAAAACAAGAAATTGCACATATTGTAAATCTCTAATACTATCAATAAATCCTTCAATTACTATTTCTTGATTAAAATAATTAAATAAATCTTTAAAATATATTTTATTCATGATTACAACCCCCATCACAATTATCTAATTTTTCATCTAAATACATAATAATATAATCTGCATCAATTTTTTCTTCCTCTTTAGTATGATTGTTTTTTACTGTTAATAAATTATTGTTAATTTCTTCTTCGCCAATAATAATAATATATTGGGTCTTTAATTTATCAGCATGTTTAAAATTGCTTTTAATATTTCGATTCATATAATCAATATCAACTTTAAAATCATTAAGTCTTAAATTAGTACATAAATTTAATGCATAACTCTTTTCATTATCACTAGTTGGGATTATATAAACATCTAATTTATCGTTAATATCTAATGTAATATTTTCTAATTCTAAAGCCGAAATTAATCGTTCTATTCCTAAAGCAAATCCAACGGCCGAAGTAGCAGGTCCCCCTAAAGATTCAACTAATAAATCATATCTTCCACCACCACATAAAACATTTTGACTACCAAAACCTTTAATATTAGCTTCAACTTCAAATACCGTATGGGTATAATAATCTAATCCTCTAACAACTTTAGGATTAACAACATAATCAATATTTAAACTATTTAAATAATATTTAACCTTTTCAAAATATTCTTTACTTATATCATTTAAATAATCAATCGTTTGAGGGACATTTTTAAATATTTCCAATTTAGAATCGACTTTACAATCTAATATTCGTAAAGGATTTTTATAATATCTATCTTTACAATCATCACATAAATCATCTAAATGTGGCTTAAAGTAATTAAGTAAAGCCTCTTTATATTTTAATCTTGATTCATTATCCCCTAATGAATTAATATTAACTTTAATTCCCTTAAGTCCTAAAAGATTATATAAGTTAACAGGAATAGAAATAATCTCAGCATCAATCATTGGATCACTACTTCCAAATACTTCAGCTCCAAATTGATAAAACTCTCTAAACCGTCCTGATTGTGGTCTTTCGTATCGATACATCGAGCCATAATACCATGCTTTAACAGGCATGGGATGATTTCCATATAATTTATTTTCAATATAGCTTCTAACAATTCCAGCTGTACCTTCTGGTCTTAAAGTTATATTACGATTTCCTCTATCAATAAAATCATAAGTTTCTTTAGTAACAATATCGCTAGTTTCTCCTACTCCACGGTGAAACAACTCACTTGCTTCAAATAAAGGGGTCTGAAAATATTCATAGTTATAACCTTCCATTAAGGATTGAATAACTTGTTTAATGTATAAAACATTACTCCCGTTAATTAAATCAGCTGTTCCTTTTGGTTTTTGAATCATAATTTTCCTCCTATAAATAAAAATAGTCAATAAATATAAGGACGAGTTTTCCCGTGGTACCACCTTAATTTATAGACTATATCTATACACTTAATTCTCTATAACGCGAGTACCGATTATCTTTAAGTTTAGTGTCTTTTATTATAAATCTATTAATGCTTTCACCAATCGCATTTTCTCTATAAATATCAATATAATTACTTTTTAAACAAATAATATCAAATTCATTATATCTTTTTTAATATTCTTTGTCAAACATTTTTATACGGAATAATATATTTTGATTACAATTAATTTAATAAGGTATAAAAACTATTCTTAATAGATTTAATTTGGTGATACACCAACAGCTCGAGTGGAATCCTTACTATTAGTATCTCCTTTATCATGACTGAAACAAAAGACTCCATTAATAGTTGAATAAGAATAGTCGCCACTACGATAAAACCACGAAGCATTTCCATACGGCATATCTGTGTAATCATCAAACCATCCGCCTCCGTCAGTGTCATCATATTTTAATATTTCTTTCATCGCATCACCTAATTTAGCTCGACTATGAGTTATATCTGATGAACTATCGTATGTATATGAATCATAATATTTACTATCTGGAGTAGTTGAAAATCCAGCCGAACTAGAATAAAATTGATTACTAGAATCGACCATATTCCCCATAACAGACTCCCATGCCCCACCAGACATATCATATATGCCATATATGTTCCCAGTGGTACTAGCTAACCAACCTTGAGAAGTATGATATTGATATGTTCCATCAGAACTCGAATTTCCAGTTGGAGGAACTATTCCTTGACTTCGTCCAGTATACATATCATCACTATCATTTTTAGCTATCTCTGTACATGTTCCCTCTATACATCTTCCATATTTAGATTGAGTTAAATAAGCTACTGCTCCCCATTCCATATTCTTGATCATGTGACTATCAAAATTAATTCCATAATCGCTTGCTATATTGCCAATCGAAGTGTAAAAGGTAACTATTTTAGCATCTACCCAACTATATACATTTGGTTTGATTATTACTTTTTGAATAGTATTTGATTCATCTAATGGAGCACTTATTTCAAATTTACCGATCCATATTCCAGTTAATTCATTACCATCACATACCCCATTGGTTCGATGTCCAAAACAAAAAGCTGGGTGAGTATAGGTACTTGTTCCATTGATAATACTTCCATTAGTGCTATCACTACATACTTCACTGCTTGATCCACTTGCCTTTACATCATCATTACACATTACTGTTCCAGTAGAATTTGTTCCATTTTCAAATTCAATATTTATTTCTTGTTCAGAAACAGTTCCGTTATTCCCATTAAAAATGGTATATTTATATCTTGGTATCCACACATACATTAATGCTATTTCTGACTCTGATATAGTTTGACCGACATTCTTAGTTACTTCATCATTAAGAACTACGGCATTCGCCCACTGTTTATTATCATAGTCATACCATTCTTCATTGATATCAGCATAAACCCAATTGTTGTTTTCATATATTACCGGTATCATTTTATTAAATAAGATTGGTTCATTTGCTTCACCATTATTGGTATATTCCATACTACAGTTTTCATCATATCTGAATTCGTATTGATTATTATCCCATTTATACATGATGCATCCAGTTAACTTTTCTCTAGTAATTGGATTTGTTGGAATTTCTTTTAAATATCCATCAGATACTAATTTAGTTAGTAAAATAGGTTGTTCCTCATCATTTAATTCAACATGATTTTCAACAGTATACATATAAGCAGCATGTCTTAAGCTGTTGATTGTCTTTTCTAAAGCTTTATTTTTTGAATCTAATATTGTAGCATTTACATTAGGATAGACTATTAATGTTACAACCCCTAATAAAATTATAACAGCAAGTAATTCAATTAACGTAAAACCTCTCTTCATATAACAGCACCTCTACTATTTATAAGTATACATGAGGTATTTAATACTGTCAATATTTATAAGTCGTAAATAGTGTAAAGTAAATATATAATTAACAAAAACCGAATCAAGTTTTTGCTGTTCATTATTATTTTATTAAAATGCCTGCTTATTATTATGGATAATTATAATATTTCTTATTTTGACATAAAAAAAAGATTTTTTTTAAGAAAAATTTACCATAATGATAACGGTGATATTATGGTTACATATTTAATTTTATTCTTCTCTAAATTATTGGAAAATACAATATCTACCCTACGGATAATTATAATAAGTAGAGGACAGAAGACTTTTGGAGCAATTTTAAACTTTGTTATTGCTATTATTTGGTCAATTTCGACTAGTATTATTGTAACAAACTTTAAAGATATATTTAGTATCTTATCATTCGCGTTAGGTTGCGCGTTAGGTAGCTATTTAGGAAGTTTTATGGAAGAAAAAATTAATCTATCACTAACTAAAAAGTGACGGTTTATCAGTAATAATGTTATAATTATCGATATCTTTTAATTTAGAATTAATCGTCCATAAAAAGGTTTCTTTTTTTTCTACTCTGTTTCGATAATTATAGGTTACAATATTAAAATCAAAAGTATTATAAAGTTTATCTGTATTGATATAATTACCGATTAGCAATCCACAATAACCATTATACTTATCCTTATATTGTCTTATTAAGTTATAATTGAAACTCGTTACATAAATATTTAAATATTTATATTTTTTTAAAATCAAATATAATTTATCAATAATTATTTCACTATTTATTTCTTGTTTAATATCAATTAAAATGATTTTAAAATTATTTATTTTTTTTAATAAGTCTTCTAACAAACAAATTTTAGATGGATATTTTTTACTGCCAAAATTATATTGTAAGAGTTCATTATAAGTCATTTTAGTAACAATTCCTTTACCATCACTTATTAGTCCAATAGTAATGTCATGAATAATAACAATTTGGTTATCAAAAGTCATTCTAATGTCTAATTCAATACCATCGATATAACTAGTGTTAATAGCTTTTAGTAAAGCTTCTTTCGTATTAGCTTTATATATATTTCCATTTCCTCTATGTGATATTATTTTCATATTAT
>CAZIFR010000031.1:0-2301 GCA_964539185.1 uncultured Muribaculaceae bacterium
GCTATTTTATATGAATAATAAGATACTTTCAAACAGTGGTCTAATCTAGATTCTCCATGATGTGGTATATTTTCCAGTTCCCTAAATTCACTATTCTCAATAATATCAGCTATATATTTTTTATATGTTTTATCATTTAGAAAATTCATTCTACTTTTCACCTCATGTTACTAATAGTATATCACTCTATCATATTTATTAATATTATATATGCTTAATAATTTACATAAAAATGTTTTTTTTACGTTTTTATGTAAAACTGAAGTCATTATATCACTCGTATAATTCTAGATGTGAACTAATGAGATAATTATTCTTTAGTTTATGATAGAATATTTTTATCTCTTTTTATAAAAAGAGGTAAAAATCTGCGATTGAGTTAAGGCGAATTATAACACGGGTCTTTGTATCCATAAAAATGACGGCCTAGCTCTTTTTTAATATCTTCCTAGTTTAAGATAGTGAGGTTTTATATCTATATCACACGCGTGATGAGGAGTATTGAAGTAACAAAGAGTCCAATCGCTATTATTGAAAGGAGTACGATTATGAAGTACGTGCTAGCCATTGATGTGGCAAAAAACAAAAGTATGGTTCTTTTAACTAGTTCTTGTGGTGAAGTTCTAATTGAACCATATGAGATTAATCACACCCTAAGTGATTTCCAAAATCTAAAGGAAAGGATAGAGAGTTTTGATATTTGTTACGGTGATTTAGTTATATTTATGGAATCAACCTCTACTTATCATTATTCAGTTAAGAGGTTTTTTAAAGAAGAATGTCTTTATGAAGTTTTTGTTATTAATCCTCTACATTCTGCTATGCATAAAAGAAATCTGAGAAAAACTAAAACTGATAAACAAGATTGCTTTAATCTAGCTGATTTATATTTTACAGGCAAAGTGAAAAATTATAATGATCATGAACAATTTTACTTAAACCTTAATGTTCTAGCTAGACAATATGATTATTTTTTACACATGACTACAAGCATTAAAAACAGGTTTAAGATGTTAATTAATCTATGCTTCCCAGAATATGAACAATTATTTAAAGGCAGTTTAATTTACTCTAATACGTCATTATCTTTTATAGAAAAATATCCACACCCAGATATCATCAAAAATACTAGAGTTGATGCTTTAGCTAATTTTATGGCTAAACTAAATGCTAGACATGAAAACTATTATCTTAAAAAAGCTAATATTATTAAAGAAACTGCCAAGGATAGTTATTCTTCTGTTTCTCATAATGACGACATCATTACTAACTTAGTTACTACAACTAGAATTCTTAGATATCAAATAAAAGAAATTGAGGACTTAAAAGAAAAAATTATTGAAAAGGCTAAAAAAAGTTATTTATTCGAAAATATAAACTCAATTTTCGGATTTGGAGAGTTAACCACTGCTTTAGTTATTGCTGAACTAAAAGATATTAACAGATTTAACAATATTAAAGAATTAACTGCTTATTGCGGTCTAGATCCGTCTATAAAACAATCTGGGTCATCTGTTAACGGTAAAGGTCATATTTCTAAAACCGGTAATAGTTATATTAGAAGAATCTTGTTTAACACCATACAAAACATTATTATGATGTCCTCTAGAATTGATAAAGAAAACGATGTTTTACTTTATTACAGAAAAAAACGTAATGAAGGAAAACATCACTACGTTGCTGTAATATCTTGTACGACCAAGTTATTACGCAGAATTCTTGCTGAATGCAAGAAAGTCCAAAATAATATGTAATTGTACCACCACTGACTTTTATGTATTACATACTTTGACCTAGCACATTATATTCAAATTTTTAAAAATTTGAACATTTCGTGTGTTTTTGTCATATTTATATTATCATATAAATTTATTGTTGACAAATCTTAGATAGTCATTTTTTTATTTAAAATATTTAATCTAAATCCTGACAGACATTTTCTAAGTCAACGTCACCAATATATATATCTTTGATACGATATACTTCACCAGACTCTGGTATAACGACTAATTTATTGCATTTTATAATATTAAAATCAATATTGGCAATTTTATTTTTAGAACTATCATTTTTAGCAACTATACTTCCACCATCCATAGCTGTATCTTTATAGTTAGTTTTTTCAATGATTTCGTCAATAGTAATTAATTTATCCTTTAATGCAAGCCCTAAATTAATTTTATTTTGATTCTTATCAAAATAATATATTTCGCTGTAATTAGTATACACTGCACTATTTTCATCAATTTGATAAATTTTGACATAATTTTCTAACTTATCACCATCAAAATATAATATTTC
>CAZIFR010000031.1:2401-9037 GCA_964539185.1 uncultured Muribaculaceae bacterium
AACTATCCTGCTATTTCTAAAACTATTTTACAATAGTTAACAACACAAGTCAATGTTTGCATTAAATTCATTAATCCTTTTTGAAACAATAAAAAAACCATTATTTTTCAAATGGTATTAATGCTATTAAACGTGCTTTTTTAACTTCGCCAGCGATATGTCTTTGATGTTTAGCACATGCACCCGTAATTCTACGCGGTAAAATTTTACCTTTATCATTGCTAATATATTTTCTTATTGTTTCTACATCTTTATATTCAACTGGTCTACCAGCACACATTTGGCATATTTTCTTTTTTTTGCGAAAAAATTCAGCCATACTATCCTCCTTAATCTAAAAAATTATCATCCAATGATACACTATCACCAAAATCGGCAAACGGATCATTTTCAATATTAACATCATTTGAAGGGGTTTGGAAATCATATGGTGTTGGGTTGTTATTAGAGATGCTAGTCTCACGACTTTGCGCTTGGGACTTAGACTCTAAAAACTGAACATTGTCAGCTGATACATCAGTTGTATATTTTTTAACTCCTTCTTTATCTGTATAATTACCTGTTTGAATTCTTCCTTCAACAGCAACTAAACTTCCTTTGTTTAAATAAGTGCACACATTTTCTGCTTGTTTTCTCCATACTACAACATTAATGAAATCAGTTTGTCTTTCACCATTAGCATTTGAAAACGGACGATCAATAGCTAATGAAAATCTCGTATATGGAATGTTTGATCCTGAATATTTTAATTCGGGTTTAGAAGTAATTCTTCCTATTAATAAAACTTTATTCATAATTATTTCTCCTAATCTTCAATTCTTGTAATTAAATGACGAATAATATCTGGTGTGTTTCTAGATTGTCTATCAAACTCACTAATTGCCTTATCATCATTTGCTTCAAGATCAAATAAATAATAAAAACCACTTTTGAAATTTTTAATTTCATAAGCTAATTCTTTTTGACCTAAATCTTTTTGAGAAGTAATTTTAGCATCATTACTTGTTAAAATATCAGCAAATTTCTTTACCACCTTTTTAACATCCTCTTCTCCTAGCGTAGGTTTTACTATGAATATAATCTCATATTTACGCATTTTTCCACCTCCTTATGGTCTTTGGCTTTAATTAAAAAGCAAGGAGTAAATTTCTTACTCGCTTTAAATTATAACAAAAATAGTTTTGTTTGTAAACACTTTTTAATATTATATGCTATCATTTCCGTTATTTTCTATTTAAACATTAAACCTGAAATAACAAATATCGCCATCTTGCATTAAATATTCTTTACCTTCTAATCTTGTTTTTCCTGCTTCTTTAACTAATTTTTCACTTCCATATGTTTGTAAGTCATCAAACCCCATCACTTCAGCTCTAATAAATCCTCTTTCAAAATCAGAATGAATAATACCAGCACATTCTGGTGCACGCATTCCTTTTTTATATGTCCATGCTCTAACTTCATCTGCTCCAGCCGTAAAGAATGTTGCTAATCCAAGTAATGAATAAGTTGCTTTGATTAATTTATTTAATCCTGTTTCTTCTATTCCTAAATCGATTAAAAAAGCCTTTTTTTCTTCTTCTGATAAATCACTTAGTTCTGCCTCAATCTTAGCACAAACTTTAATTACTTTTGCGTTTTCTAAATTGGCATAATCGATAACTTTATCGACATTAGCATTATTATCGTTTAATAAATCTTCTTCATTAATATTAGCCATATATATAATCGGTTTTAATGTTAAAAAATTAAATGGCTTTAATACTTTTATCTCTTCTTCATTTAATTCCATTCTTCTAATAGGTAGATTATTTAATAATTTTAATTTTATCTTTTCTAATAATTCCATTTCTTTTAAAGTATCCTTGTCTTTAGCCATCATAGCTTTTTTACCAACACGGTTAATTCGGTTATCAATGACCTCAATATCTGCTAAAATAAGTTCAATATTAACAATTTCAATATCTTTAATTGGATCTATTTCATTTTCAACATGGATAATATCATCATCTTCAAAACATCTTACAACTTCAACAATGGCATCCACTTCACGAATGTGGGCTAAAAACTTGTTCCCTAATCCTTCCCCTTGTGAAGCACCTTTAACTAATCCAGCTATGTCAAAAAATTCAAAAGTCGCTGGAACTAAGCTTTTAGGACAATATAAATTATTTAGAAAATCTAGTCTTTTATCTAGAACTGTAACGACCCCAACATTTGGTTCAATCGTGGCAAAAGGATAGTTAGCAGCTAATATATTTTGTTTGGTAATAGCATTAAACAGTGTCGATTTACCAACATTGGGTAGTCCAATAATCCCTGCTTTTAAACTCATCTTAAAACACCTCTTAATTAATATATCATAGTTTTTAATGTTTTAAACAAAAAAAGGATGTTTTAATTTTACATCCTTGATTTATATTTTAAATTAATTAAAATAGGCACTCTAATTAATTATCATTTACTGTTAATACTGCTCGTGTCGTATATTCGCTAGTTCCACCGCCCCAATGAAAACTGAATATTCCAAAAGTTGTTGTATAATTACCAACTCCACCACGCATAAACCATGGATATGGATTTTGTGGGAAAACTGCATAGTCTCCATACCATCCACCAGAATCACTTTCATAAAGTTTTAATGTTTCTTTTGTTGCATCCCCTAGTTTCCCTCGACTATAAGTCATAATTGAAGTGTCATATGTATATGAATCATAAAATTCATTCTCAGGTGGAAATAAAAACCCCGAGTTATTCACATAAAATTGTTTGTTTTCATCAACCATATTTCCCATAACATAATCCCATTG
This sequence comes from uncultured Muribaculaceae bacterium, assembly GCA_964539185.1. Lineage (GTDB taxonomy): Bacteria > Bacillota_I > Bacilli_A > RF39 > UBA660 > Faecisoma. The sequence goes on from CAZIFR010000031.1 coordinate 5,212, forward strand.
TCCCCCACTCATATCGTATATGCCATAAATATTTCCTGTTGTACTGGCTAACTGACCTAATGGTAATTCATACGTATATGTTCCATTGGCACTATTAGCACTCGTTGGTGAAGCAGTTCCTTGGCTTCTTCCAGTATAGAAACTACTGCTATCATTTTTACTTATTATAGAACATGATCCATTATCACATCTTCCATATTTTGATTGAGATAAATAAGCTACTGCTCCCCATTCAGTATTTTTCATTAAATGACTATCGAAATTAACACTATAATTACTGGCCAAATTTATTGCTGAATTATAAATATTTATCTTCCCAGGATAAACCCTCCAACTTTGAACATTTGGTTTGATTACTATTTTTTGAATTGTATTAGAAGTTACATTTGGAGCACTATTTTCAAACTTTCCAACCCATATACCAGTTCCTTCATCACCATCACATACTCCATTTGCTCTACGTCCTAGACAAAAAACTGGATGAGTATAAGTACTTATATCATTTTTTATCCCACTATTAGTGATATCACTACAGGTTTCACTAGTTGTTCCAGCACCTGTTACAGCATTGTTACAAATAACTGTTCCGGTTTGCTCTATATCTTTTTCAAACTCTAATATTATTGTTCTTGGTGATACACTTCCATTATGAGCATTAAAAATGGTATATTTATATCTTGGTATCCAAACAAACATTAAGGCCACATCAGTATCAATATTAATTATATCTCCAACTTCTTTAGTCACCCCATCATTTAATACTATTGCATTGGCCCATTCCTTTAAATCATAATCATACCATTTTTCATATATATCAGCATAAACCCAGTTGTTATTTTCATATAATGCTGGAATCATATTATAATATAGTTTAGGTTTGTTAGCGCCACTGCTGTCCACATATTCAGGGATAACTATGTTACTAGTAGAAATAGGATTTTCCTTTAAAAAGTCGAAGTTTTCTGGTTTTTGAGAGCTAACATTACCGTCAACATACCAAAAATTACCGTTATGACCTTTTACTGTACAATCTTCCAATAATATTTTATCTTCTTTAGTATAGTGTACATCCTTACAGGTTATTGAGGAGTCCAAATTATCATCATCTAAATTTATTCTTGGGTTGTATTTCCCATTATTTTTAAAATAACTTTCTGTTAATTGTAATTTAATACTATCTGCATACAAAGACAATTGACTTTTTCTAGCTGATTCTTTAGCCGAATTAACGACATTAATTACAATTGGTGTTGCTATTAATGCTACAATAGCTAATATAATAATAACCGCTAATAACTCGATTAACGTAAATGCTCTTTTCATTATAATGCCTACTTTCTATTATGGATAATTCTAATATCTAATATAATATGTGTCAATAAATTCCTAGATAATACAATATCTAGTTTATTTAAAGATAACAACTATTTTAAATATATTATTACCATTTAACCTTAAATTATTTATACTGAATAAAAAAGTCTAGCCTATTGTTTTAATAAGATGACATTTATTAAAACAATTAACCTTCCAATTTTACAAAATGGATATTAATACATAATATTTTTTAATTATTTAAACAAAAAAAGTATGTTTTTAATTTTACATACTTAATTTATATTTTTAATTAATTATCACTTACTATTTTTCATAAAAGTTTAATAATTTATTATATATTCCAGGTTCGACTCGATTCAAACAGTTTATTGTTAATTCTAAAGACTTCTGATATTCACCCTTATAAAACAAGAATTCTGAATAAGTAAGGTTTTTATTAATTTCACTTTCTATTCGATAACGATTACCGTAAACAATTGAAGTTTCGGCTAACATAGCTGTTTTTAACATTTCTTTTGTTTTAGTAAACAGTTTTAATACTAAATCTCTCGCTGTATCAACTCTTGTATTTAAAGTACTAATCGCAATAGGTCTTTTTTCTAATTCCTTAACAATTTCTTTAATAGCAGATGCTGCTTCATTTAACTCAACATAATATGAGTTGGGAATAACTGGCAAATTATAATCATGCATTTTACTTTTAGAATCTTTTAAAATTAGTTTAATTTCTTCTAATTGTTGTCTTGCTCTTAATTCATCTTCTCTCATGTTACCAAGCGCTTCTAATGAATTTTCTAATTTATCTTCAGTATTATTTAAACGTAATGTCAGTCCTTCTATTTCTTTAATTAACTTTGAATAAGCAAATGTATTATTAGTTGTATGAGACTTTAACACATCATAGTCTTTATTCAAAAGATCTAGTTCTTTTTTAACATTGTTAAGTAATAAAATATCTTCTTTAGATAAATCATATGATGTTTTTATTTCACTTAGTTGAGTAAATATATCTTGAACTAAATTATTAATTTTATCTAACTTTTTCTTAAAACTAATGCTCATATCTTCATATTCAATTCGAGCACTTTTTTCTTTTTCGAAATCGTTAAATAACGAGTCAAAATAATCTAATAACACCTTAAGTTCAAATAAACTATCTTCTAAATTTAACATATTAGTTCTACTTAAAATATCATCAATCTTTTTTTCAGCTTCAGAAATATTGTAATCAATATTGAGATAATCCAAAGGATAGTTTTCTGTTTTCATTTTTTCAAAATTAATTCTTACCTCAGCTATTTTTTTAGGAATAATACTTGTCGACATTAAAACGATTACTGGTACTTCTTCAATAACGATTGCCATATGTTTTAGCATTTCATCTATTGATTTGATAATTTTGGTAACTTCTACATATTCGTTGTTTTCCATAGTTATTTCAAATGCCTCAAATCGTTTAGTTATGTTTTCAAATTGTAATAATACCGAATTAGTTATATTACCAAATTCAGCTTTAGTAGTTTCAAATTTTTCATATAGTTCTCGGTATGTTGCTTTTAATTTAGTAATAATCGCTCTATTTCGTTCCTCACTTGAAGTTATTTCCTTTATTTCATCTAATAAAGTTTCAGCATTAGTTCTTACTTTATAAACTTCCATTTCTAATTTAGCGATTTTATAGATCGTTGTTTTGTAATCTTGTTGACTTAAAGAGTATTCCGTTTCTAATAACATATCGGTTATTTTGGGAACCTGAACATTTCTTATTTCATTAAATCTTTTTTCCCACTCGATAAAACTTTGATCTAATTTATCTGTTTTTAAGAATGATCGGATTTTCGAGATTTCTGGCATGATTGGTGTTCCATCAATCATGTTTTTTTCTATTTCTAAATCATTTAATATGCTTTTATATTTTTTGTTTCTTGTATTTTGAAGTAAATTTAAAACAACCACAATAATAATTGAAGTTATAATATAAATAGAAATGGCAATAATTATTGAATTCATTATACACACCTCATTATAAATATTTTACCATATTTTTTCTGTTTTTCGACAAAATAATAATTTTTTTATCTTTTACTATAAAACATTACGTAAATTTTTATGCTTTATAGTCTTGACTTATAAATAAAATCATACTATAATTATAACTGCGTCTATGCAGCGTTATTTTGAAAATTGTAATGTGTTTATTACCTATAGGGGTTATCGGTAGCAAGTGCTGAAATGTGATGATCATTTAAATAAACACCCTATAATTTGACAATTTAACCTTTAGGTAGCATACCAGAAAGGAGAGAATTTAGATGTCAAGATATACAGGACCTATTAATCGTAAAGCTCGTCGTTTATCTTTTTCTATTTTAGAAAGTGGTAAAGAACTAGCTAAAAAACCATACGGACCAGGAATGCATGGTCAAAAAAGAGCTAGAAAACCATCTAACTATGCTATTCAATTACAAGAAAAACAAAAAGTTAGATT
>CAZIFR010000032.1:0-8969 GCA_964539185.1 uncultured Muribaculaceae bacterium
AAAATCATCCCAAATAAAATTATAAAGTATTTTTCCTACTAAATTAAATTCATACTTTTCCATATGTTTAGTTACACTTTTAATCGTTTTATTTAATTTAGTTAAAATCCATTTATCACTAATACTAAATTCATTTTTATCTAACGGTTTAATTTCGATATCAGTTATATTCATAAAAACAAATCTCGAAGCATTCCATAATTTATTAATAAAATTCCAGGTTGATTTAATTTTATCTTCTTCAAACCTTAAATCCATTCCTGCTGAAACGGTTGTTGTTAAATAGTATCTTAAAGAATCACATCCGTATTTTTCAATTATTTCCATCGGATCAATTCCATTTCCTAATGATTTACTCATTTTTCTTCCATCTTTATCTCTTATTAAACCATGAATTAGGACATCATTAAACGGTACTTGCTTAGTAAATTCTAATCCTTGAAAAATCATTCGACATATCCAAAAGAAGATAATATCGTATCCTGTTACTAAGCAATTAGTTGGGTAATATCTTTTATAATCATCGGTTTCTTGAGGCCATCCTAAAGTACTAAATGGCCATAAAGCTGAAGAAAACCAAGTGTCTAAAACATCGTTATCTTGAACCCAACCTTCATTTGGACAATTTTCTCCTACAAAAACTTCATCATCTTTATACCATGCTGGTATTCGGTGTCCCCACCACAACTGTCTAGAAATACACCAATCATGGCAATTTTCCATCCAGTGAATTAAGATTTTTTCAAATCTTTTGGGAATAAAATTAACTTTACCGTTTGTTTTTTGAATGTCCAAAACTTGTTGTGATAATGTACACATCCTAACAAACCATTGTTTAGATAAATATGGTTCGATCATCGTATCTGTTCTTTCAGAATGACCAACACTATGTTTTATTTTATCGGTTTTAATTAATAAATTTTGTTTTTTTAAATCTTCAACTAGTAATTTACGACATTCAAACCGATCTAAACCTTGATATTTAAAAGCCTTTTCATTCATTGTTCCATTAGCATTCATAACTTGAATCCGGTCTAGATTATGTCTATTTCCAACTTCAAAATCATTTGGATCGTGAGCTGGAGTTATTTTAACGACACCTGTTCCAAAAGAAGGATCGGCGTATTCATCAGCTATAATCGGAATTAATTTATTAACAACCGGTAAAACAACGTTTTTTCCAATTAAGTTTTTGTATCTATCATCATCAGGATTAACAGCAACAGCAGTATCACCAAATAATGTCTCTGGTCTGGTTGTAGCAATTTCTAAATAATCATTAGAGTCTTCAATTTTATATTTTAAGTGATAAAAAGCGCCTTCAATATCTTTATAAATAACCTCTTCATTAGATAACGCTGTCATTGCTAAAGGATCCCAGTTAATAATTCGTTCTCCACGATAAATATAATTTTTGTTATATAAAGTAATAAAAACATGTCTAACTGCATTAGATAAATTTTCATCTAAGGTAAATCTTTCTTTTGAATAATCCAAACTAAGTCCTAATGTAGCCCATTGTTCATGAATACTTGAAGCATATTCTTTCTTCCAGTCCCAAGCTATTTTTAGCCACTCTTCTCTATCTAATTCACGTGGATTAATTCCTTGCTCTTTTAATTTTTTATCGATTTTAGACTGGGTAGCTATGCCTGCATGATCCATTCCTGGTAACCATAAAGCATCATATCCACACATTCTTTTATAACGGATAATAATGTCTTGTAAAGTAGTATCCCAAGCATGACCTAAATGTAATTTACCAGTTATATTAGGTGGTGGAATAACAATAGTAAATGGTTTTTTAGATAAATCACCGCTTTTAAAATAATCATTACTTTTCCATTTTTCATATTTATTTTGCTCAACATTATGATGATTATACTTTGTATCTATCATATTTACCTCCTGTCAATAGTAAGATAATCAAGAACTATCCTTCTTACTATTAATAATTTTTTTTTCTCTTGATTATTATTTTTGATGACTTGATCTATTAAATATATTATTAAACCATTATCATAAATATATTTTAAACTATAATTATAATTAAGATCAAATATATATGCTATTTTTCCTATATAGTCATCAATTTTACTCACAATATTTTTATTAATGACGGGCTCTTTATTAAAAACACTTTTTAAAACTTCATGACTTATCATTCCAGCATTAGCTTCAACGGAAAATAATCCTTTTATATACATTTCGATAATGTCTAATTTATCAGCATCTCTAATTATATTACAAAATAATCTAGTTCGATCATCTAGTCCATCCTCAACAGCTAGTTTATTGTGATTAGCAATGGTTTTAATTACTATAATTTTATCATTTTCATTTTTTATATAATTATTAATATAATTATTATCTTCTAAAATTTTAACTCCTAAATCAGCATGATTAACTGACTTTAAATCATTGAAAGTATTATATATTTTTATCTGTTCAAATCTTCCAATATCATGTAATAAACCAATTAATTTAGCTAATTCTATATCGTCATCAGATAACTTCAATGATTTGGCTATCAATTCACTGAAACTAACAACTCTAAAGGTATGAAGATATTTTAAATTAATATCCGGATTACTCAGATCATAATTGTTAACATATTTTTCAAATTCTTTTTTCCATTTTTCAAAATTAATCATAACATTTTTCTCCTTAAAAATAAAAAAATCACTATCCTAGATAAGGACGTGATTGACGTGGTACCACCTTAATTCGTAGTTAAACTACCTTAAAACTATAACGCGTTACCGTCTAATATAGAAGCTAAAAGGTAACTTCATTAAAGATTGTTATCGTTTTCACCAACCACGATTTCTCTACTAACAAGAGCTTTAATTACTTCTCCTTCATCACAGCATTACTTAAATTATATCATATAATTTTATTTTTTAATAACACAACTATAAATATTTTATCATATTTTTTCTGTTTTTCGAAAAAATAATAATTTTTTTAATATTAATTTAATAAGTGATCACTTCTAAATTATAGTTATCACCAATTAATGATTCTTTTTCTTTATTAATGACAATTTTATCTTTATCACCATCAGAAATATATTTATTTTTTTCTAAATTTTTAAAAACCATTTCAATATCAAATTCCTGACCATTATTATCATAAGCTCTGATTCTTTTTAAAAATGTTTTATCAAAATTTTTATTAAAAGGTGATTCTTCACTATCCCATCCTACTCTTAAAGTGGAAACAGTTTCATAATTTTTTTCATTATATGAACTATTTATAATATGTTTAAAATTATCGTGATTTTTTTCATAAGGTGATCCAAAAGGTAAGGCTACAATATTTACATACTTATTAGGAATATACTGTTCTAATAAGTTATACAATTTTCCAATTTCTTCTTTCGTCTTATTGGCATTGATTTTAGTAAAATCAGCATGTCCATAACTGTGGTTTCCAATATCATATCCATTATTTATTAACCAATTTAATATTTTTTCATTATACTCTGGTTGCTTAAATAAGCCACCATTAATAAAAAAGGTTGCTGTAACATTATAATCAGAATATTTTTCTTTGAATGATTCTAATACCCCAATCGCGGAATTAGAATCAATGATAATATTACCATTATTATCTAAACCTGTAACTCTAATAGCGTTAGATAATCCATCATCAAAGGTCAATATAATCGGACTTAAGCCTGCTGCAACATCGATAATCCCATCAACATAATCTTTTAATCTTATCATTCTATAACCACTTTTATAGTAAAACTCTAAATCATTCATAAAAGCTTGTTTTGTTCGATGATAACCGGCTTTATCAACATTGCCACCAGTATATTTATTATCCGTAGTATCTTCAATGCCATGATACATCATAATCGGTATTTTACCTAATTCATGTACTTTCAAATCATTATAATCTAATCCTTTAGAAAAAGTAATAATTAATTGATCATCCTTTTTAATAATAGTTCCTTCTTCGATACTTTGATTAATTATCTTACCTTTTTCAAGATAATTATACTGTTCATTAATAGTTAAATTTAATTTATAAGAATTGGCATATTCTTTTATTTCTTCAAGCGTTTTATCCTTTAAATTAATCATCTTATTGGGTTTTAAGGTTATAAATAAAATTATGCTTAAGATTAGCACAATAAAAACAACGCCAAATAAAACTAATCTTTTCACCTTCATTTTACCACCTATTAATAGTATACACCCATCCTTATTTTTTACAAGTACATACACTAAAATAGGTGATGATTATGTTTAAAAAATGGAATAGAAATGCATGGTTTATTTGTCTTATTATTGTTGGAGTTATTTTCTTTTGGCAATTATTAATTACCTTTTTCATTATCACAAGATTTAACTTGTTAATTTTGTTTATTTTATGGTTACTCATGCTTTATGTCTTGTTTCACATAATATGGTGAAACAAACTTTTCCGTTTTATATAAATTGTCTAACTCTTTGCTAATAAATTTAGTCATTTCATACTCTGATTGATTAAATTCAATTTTAGGGGGAAGCGATATTAAGATTAAGAAAAGTTGTCTTTCATCTTCATGTAATGGATAGATATTTTCATATTGTTTTAAGATTTCATCAAAATTAAAATCTAATGAATGTCTTTTATATAATATATAAAGGTCAAAAATGGGAATACCAATTTTAGATTTGTGCCAACTGATTAAATAAGCTTTTTCATTTTGAATAAAATGACTCAAGTCAAGATTATTATGTAAAACAACGGTTCTTTGCTTAGTACTTGATTTAACTAAATCATACCATTTCTCTATTTTTTCATTACAAAAATGAAGAGCATTAAAAAGAAGCGAAATATTACGGGCTAATAAATATTCACTTGGACTCATATAAACATGAGTTTCAATGAAAGTTATAATATCATTATAATAACTATTTAAATATTCGATATTATTTTTAATATCTTCGTATATTTTTTGATAATCATCTAAATCAATTTCTTTATAATGGGTTGTTTTACTATGTAATAGGGCAACTATTTTAATTAAATCGATTATTTTTTGTTCAACAGGAATTTCAATTTCTTCAATATATTCTGTAATTTCATACTTATCATTATTTGTATTATATTGTTTAGGGTAATAATTAAAACTTCTCGATTGTAAATAACGAATAATTTCATATTTATCATTATTTTCTTTTAAGACAAAACGACCCACTTGTGTATCAACGATGGTCGTTTTTCCTTTTCTTTCATAACGATATGGTTTTAATTCAAGTTTTTTTAATATATCATTAATTGTTTTCATTAAAAATAGCTGGAATAATTAATTTATCTCCAATATTTATTTCCGTTAAATCATTATATCGATCTAATACTTCCCTATCAATACCATATTTAGTTAAAATTTCTTCAATGGTATCCCCTTCTTTAATAATACAAATTTGATAAGTAGCATATGTTTCTTCATGGTCATCAAAATTCATAAAAAGCTCTTTGACTTCATTAGGAATGTTACGATTAATAGGTTCTTCTGCCCTTTCTTCAGTTTCATCTGGTTTTACCTCCAGTTTTTCTTCTTTTGGCTCTATTTTCTTTTCTTCTAAATTATCCAAGCCAATTTCGATATCGACACTTAAAAACTTATTATCAATTATTTCATAGTAAAAATCTTCAATCATAATATTTAGATTGTCTAAAATATATTTGTCACTCATTTCAATATTTGCTGGAATATTATATTTAAAATCTTCCGTATTAATACTAACATCATTCATTTTATAACTACCACTAACTATTAAATTTCCCTTAATAACACGGCCCTCTAATTTTAAATCATGATCTAAAGCAATACTTATAATATCTGCTATATTACTTTTAAAGGGAATATCTTTTTTAAATGATACTGTTTTCTTCATAAAAATCTCCTTTCTGTAAATTATATGAAAAAAAAAAAGAAATATTAATCGATTTTTCTTTTAAATAAAACCATTTCTTTTTTTAAATTACCTTGTTGCTTTAAAGTTAAATTACTTTGATTTAAATGTTTTTCATTATAATCAATCATTTGATTAACTCGTTTATGAAATAAAGATGTCTCTACTATTTCCGGACACTCGTGAATAATAATGTTAAGTGAATTAAAAAAACTTCGTGACAATCCGAAAGTATTAATAAATTGGGTTTGATATTCTTTGTCAGAAATAAAATTAGTAGTACTAGCTAAGATAGGGAAATCATTATTAAGACCATGAATAATAAAGGCAATTATTTCTTCATCAGTTTTAAATACCCATTTTGAATATTCGCTTTTGGACAACCTTGTTTTTAAATGATAATTATAAAAAAGTGATTTACGACTATCATTAGTAACATTTACTAATCTAATTAAGGCATTTAATCTAGATAATAATTCTTTTCTATTTAAATCTATTAAATCATTATTAGCGATAATATAGTTAATTAAATAATAAGCATTATATTTAAACCGTCTGTCAAAACGCTTTTGTTCACAAATAGATGTTAAATATTTAATAAAAATTTCAATAAAAAATTTACAAAAAAAACAATCATCCCAATCTTTATATTCTAATGTTTGAGGTAGGTTATAATTATATAAAAGTCCTTGCATTAATTTATAATATACATAAGTTTGTAATTTTATAATATCATCCTCACTTTATTAAAAAAATAAAAAGAATTAAAATTTTGAAACCTACTTCAAAGAATTATAATTCTTTTTTAATTATTTTTTAATTAGTTACCATTTTATTATTAATAATGTCTATAACATTTTTAAAGTTCTTAACACCAATAAATTCAATTTTAGATTTAACTTCTTTTGGTAACTCTTCCACATCACTCAAATTATCATATGGAATGATTATCCTTTTTATTCCATTACGAAGAGCTCCAACACTTTTTTCTTTTAAACCGCCAATTGCTAAAATACGTCCTTGTAAAGTGATTTCACCAGTTAATGCTAAATTAGAAGCTATTTTTTGATTAGTTAATGCACTAACTAATGCTAACGTCAAACTAATTCCAGCACTCGGACCATCTTTTTTAATCGCCCCTTCTGGAACATGAATATGAATATCGTTTTCAATTAACTTATCATAACTTATATTAAATAATTTATAATTTGATTTAATATAACTTAAAGCTATATTAGCGCTTTCTTTCATTACTTCACCTAAACTACCAGTTAAAACTAGCCTGCCACTACCTTTAAAATAATTAACTTCAATTGGTAAAGTATCACCACCATAAACGGTATAAGCTAAACCATTAACAACTCCCACTGCTTTTTTATTATTTTTGTTATAATCCGGATATTTAGGACGCCCTAAATACTTTTCTAAAGATTTACTATCAATTTGCATTTTGTTTACTTTAATATTATTGACAACTATTTGAGTAACGACTTTTCTTACAATTTTTGTTATTTGTCTTTCTAACTCTCGAACCCCTGCTTCTTTAGTATATTTTTGAATAATTTCTAAAATTACTTTATCATCAATATGAATAAATTCTTTTTTCAAACCATTTTCATTACATATTTTTGATAATAAATGTTTTTTAGCAATATCTAATTTTTCAAATTCAGTATATCCTGATAAATTAATAATTTCCAAACGATCTTTAATTGGAGCAGGAATATCATCAATGGAGTTAGCGGTTAATATAAACATAACATTTGATAAATCATAATCTTCTTCAATATAATTATCACTAAAATATTTGTTTTGTTCCGGGTCTAGAACACTAAGTAAACTAGTAATAGGGTCCCCTTTATAATCACTACTCATCTTATCTATCTCATCAATTAAGAAGACGGGATTATTACTTCCTGCTTTTTTTAATGATGAAATGATGCGTCCTGGATTAGCACCAACATAAGTCCTTCTGTGACCCATGATTTCTGAAACATCTTTAATTCCTCCCACCGCAATTTTCACAAACCGACGATTAATAGCACTAGCTATCGAATAAGCTAAACTAGTTTTCCCAACTCCAGGTGGACCAACTAAACATAAAATAGGCCCTTTTAAACTGTTAGTCATTTTTTTAACTGCTAAATATTCAATTACACGAGTTTTTACTTCTTCTAAACCATAATGGGAATTATCTAATTCTTTTTTAACTTTAGTTAAATTTTCATTATCTTTAGTGTAAACATTCCATGGTAAATTTAATAACCAATCGATATAATCTCTAGTAATATTAATCTCGGGAGTCATTGCTGTCATGCTTTCTAACCGATTTAATTCGTAATTTAACTTTTCTTTTATTCGATCAGGTCCATCTAAGTTAGTAACTCTCTGTTTTAAATCATCAATTTCATTTTCCTTATTATGTTTATCACCAAGTTCTTCTTTAATTAATTTTATTTTTTCTCTTAAAATAAATTCTTTTTGCGTATTATCGATGTTTTTTTTAATTTTAGAATCTAGTTTTCTTTCTAAATCAAAAAATTCTTTTTCCGTATATATATCTTTTAATAGCATTTCAGCTCTTTCTTTAGCAGAAACAGTCACTAAGTATTTTAACATTTTATCGTATGCAAAATTTAAATTAGGAACAATACTATCGATAAAGTTACTTAAATCCACATTTTGGTCGAAAAGAGATAAAATACTATTACTAATATAAGGAATAACCTTAACATAATCATTTAATTCATTCTTTAATTTTTGTAAAATCATTTCTTCTTCTGAATTCAATACTAAATCAATATCACTAATAATTGATTCTAAAGGAGTAGAATTATTGATATATTCAATCACTTCTACTCTTTTTAAACATACAATATCAATTCTGGTACTACCGTTAGGAAGTTCTAATTTATTTTCAATTTTACCAACAACTGCTATTTTAGATAGTTGATCGTTAATTGAGTTAGTGATTAATATTTCACCACTATGAAACAGTAATGACATATCAATAACATTATTTTCTTTTCTTTTTTCATCATATTCTAACTTCAT
>CAZIFR010000033.1:0-8765 GCA_964539185.1 uncultured Muribaculaceae bacterium
TATAGTATGGTGTTAGTAATGACATACAATATACTTTTATTAGATAAGTTGCAGTATATAAATAATGGAGTGTGATTTATGAAAAAAGTAGTTTGTATTATGTTGTTTTTAAGTTTCTTTTTTTATCCATTTAAAGTTAATGCCGTTAATATTGATAGTTTAACGATAAGTGGGACTACCAGTGCGAAAGTTTCCGAGGAAGTGACTATTAAATTAACAGCACCCACTAGTAATTATAAAACTACTGAAGGTATTTGGATAGTATATACCGAGTTAATATACGATAATTCAAAGCTTATTTTAACTGAGGTCGATTCTCCCGGTTATGATACTTATTATATTCATACTACAACAAAAACAACGTTAGTTAGTGAAGTAATATCTGATTCAGATATTAGTGATATGTGTATAGAAGGAATACTTCATTGTGGAACTTATAATTTAACGACAACATTTCAAGTTAAAAATATTTCAGAAGAAGCTACTACTGAAATTATAGTAAATGAATTTGCACTCGGAATTCTTGATATAATTGAAGACCGTGAATATACATTAGATGATCTTATTGAAATATCGTATTCTGAAAAACTTTCACATGAAGTAGATTTAGAACTAAAAAGTGATTCGACACCTATTGAAGAACCAACTGTTAAAATACCAGAAGCTCCTAAAAAAGATCAAACTATTAAAAAGTTGAAAAAGAAGAACCTGCTTATAAATCTAATAATAATTATTTAAAATCATTAGAAATAATAGATTATAAAATTGAATTTAATAAGAATACTAAAGAATATACCATTGATCTTGCTGATGATGTTAGCACCTTAAATATTAAACCGATTGTTGAAAATAATACGGCTTCTTATAAAATTACCGATAATGAAAATTTACAAAATGGAAGTATTGTAAAAATAACAGTTACAGCTGATAATGGTGAAATAAGAGAATATAAAATTAAAATTAAGAAGATCGTTCCAGTTGTTAAAAATGATGATGAACAAGAAGAAGCACCTGTTCAAGAAGAAAATGCTTTTTTTAAAAAGGGTCTTGTCTTTATAGGAATAGGATTAGGAATATTATTTATAATCGGATTTATCTTTATAATTGATAGCATAATAAATAATCGTAAAATAAAAAAGATGATGAAAGATAATTTGTAATAATTTTATAAAGTTATTATTTTAAGTGTTAATTATAACACTTTTTTTGTGTTATAATATATTTATGAAAAAAGAGATAGTAAAAATCGAAAAATCAGATCATTTTGGACGAGGAATAGCAAGAGAACAGGGTTGTCCTATTTTCATTGAAAATGCTTTACCTGAGGAAATGGTTGAAATAGAATTAACAGAAATTAAAAAGAAATATATGGTAGGAAAGGTAACAAAATGGATAGATAAGAGCAAAAAGCGAGTTATACCAAAATGTAAATATTATGATCAGTGTGGTGGTTGTGATATAATGCATATGAGTTATGATGATCAGTTAAGTTTTAAGCAAAATAAGGTTAAAGAAATAATGACTAAATTTATTGGGTATAATGATATTAAAAAAATAATTGATACTAATCAATATCATTATCGCAATAAAGTTACTTTGCAAGTAAAAGAAAAGGTTGGTTATTATAAAAAGAAAAGTTACGAAATTGTTAGTATTGATAATTGTTTAATAGCTGATGAACGGATTAATAGTTTAATTAAAAGATTAAAGTTAATTAATTTAAATAATATTAATCAAATTATTATTAGAGTTACTGAAACGCAAATGATGTTAGGGTTTTGGATTAATGATATTATTGATGAAAATCAGTTGATAAATAAATTTAAAGATATCGATAGTTTATTTTTAATATATAAAGATGAAGTAAAAAACATATATGGTAGTGAGTATATAACAGAAGATATTAACGGTTTGAAATTTGTTATTTCACCAACTTCCTTTTTCCAAGTTAATACTGATGGAATGAAAAAATTATATACTAAGGCTATAGAAGTTGCTGATATATCTAAAGAAGACAACATTTTAGACCTCTATTGTGGAACAGGGACAATTGGAATATATGCTAGTTTAAAAGCTAATCAAGTTTTAGGAATAGAAATCAATGAGGCTGCCATTAAAGATGCTATTATGAATAAAAAGATTAATCATCTAAATAATATTGATTTTAAGGTTGGTGATGTTAAGAAAGTATTATCAACAACCAACTTTAAACCTTCTATTATTTTTGTTGATCCACCACGAGCAGGGTTGGACAATACGACAATTAATAAAATAATAGAATTAAGTCCTAAAAAGGTTATTTATATTTCTTGTGACCCAGTAACATTAGCAAGAGATTTAAATATATTACTAAATAAATATAATATACAAGAAATAATCCCAATTGATATGTTTCCTAATACGTATCATGTTGAGTGTGTATGTGTACTAAACATGATAACATAATTAAAAGGAGGAAGAAATATGAGTTTATTAAATGATTTTTATTTTAACTTATTACATATTAATAAAGGTAATGATGAATATGAGATGATTAAACAAACCGTAAAAAAGGTTAAGCAAGAATTATTATCTGTTGCTGATTCTTCTTGTTGTTTTTGTAAGGTATTGGCTAATAATATTAGTTTTGATTTAAATAAAAAGAAGATATTAAATAAAGTTATTAACACTAAACAATTATTTGATATTTATGAACATGAATTTGTTATGGCTTATTACAAAGATAAAGATGTTTTGAAATATGTATTAATTGATCCTTCTTTTGAACAATTTATTAATCAAGAAAATGTTACTTTAATTAATAAATTTAAAACCTGGCCGGGTGATGCTTTAATGAAAACAGAGATTGGAAATAGAATCGGAAATGATTTGATTAGTGATGGCTGTAGTATTGTTGATGAAAGTGGAATTAAAGAATATTTAACAGCTATTATGAGTTTAGAAGGGGTAAAAGATATAGAAGTTAATTATGAGGATATTTTACCTTTTAAGGAAAGATAAATATTTACTACTTTTTAATGTAATTAAAGAAACTAATATTTTATGCTTTTTGGCGTAAAATAAAATTAATAGAAGGATAAATTCTATAGATAAGAGGTATTATATGAGATTTTTAAGTAATAAGGGAAAAAAGGTGGAAATAAAAGTCGGCCGAAAGGTTTTTAAACGACATGTTATAAAGACTCATTTTGTTCAAATTGGTGAATCGTATATTGATGTTATAAGACAATATGTTGAACCAGTTTATCAAGAAGGTGATATCATAAGTATTAGTGAAAAAATAATTGCTTTATGTCAAAAGAGAATCGTAAAAAGAGAGAATATCAAGATTAGTTTTATGGCCAAATGGCTTTCTAAGTTTGCATCTCACCCAGATACTGGGGTTGGGGTTGGAGAAACAATTAAAATGCAATATGCTATTGATAAAGTAGGTTGGTTTAAATGTTTATACGCAGCAATTGTTAGTGCGATTACGAAATTATTTGGTAAAACAGGTAGTTTTTATGAGATTGTTGGACAAGAAGTTAGTGGCTTAGATGGTTTTTATGATCATGTCTGGAAAGAATATGGCGATATTGGAATTGAAATTCCCGATAATTCAACTGGTGTATGTGATGAAATATATGAAAAATTAAAAATAAAATGTATGATTGTCGATGCTAATGATTTGGGTCAAACAATATTAGGATATGCAACCAGTATTAAATATCCGTTAAATCAATTATTGGGGATGATTAAGGATAATCCAGCTGGTCAAGGAAGAGAACAAACCCCAATTGTTTTAATACGAGAAATTAAAAGAAAAAGGTAATAGTTGAACTATTATCTTTTCATTAACCTATAAAAATTGATGGATGGTTTATTAAATAATCTAAATTTATACTGATCAGTACCTAAACCTGTATTAACATATATATTAGTGTTATCAATAGAATAATAACCACTATAATATTTTTTGGACATATCTGGTAAGAATAACTTTTGAATTAAAGGTAAATTAATTTTACCTCCTAAAGAATGTCCGGCTAAAATAAGATCATAATTATTAATACTTAATTGGTCAATATAATCAGGTTTATGAATTAATAAAATCGAATAAAGGGGGCTTTCTTCTTCTGGTAAAGCACTGACATATTTATCATAATTTTCCGTTTTAATGGATAATTCTTTTTCTTCAGAACTAATTCCACTTATAATAATAGGTTGATTGCTATGGTAGTATATCAATTCATAATTATCATTGATGTTAATAAAATCACTATCATTTAAAATGGTTTCACTTTCCGAATTTAAATCGTTATCACCAGTTATATAGTATTTACCCAAACTTGCTTTGATTTTAGAAAGATAATTTACTAAAATATCTTTATCAATATTTTGACTAACTAAATCACCAGTAAAAACTAAAATATCAGGTTTAATCATATTAATTTTATTGACAATATTGATTAGTTCTTTCTCAAAAATAATACTTTCGTAATAAAGGTCAGAAAGGTGAACAATTTTCAAGCCATGGTATTCATCAGTTATTGTTGTACTTTCAACTTTATATTCATTTACTTTTAATCCCTTAGTTCCATAGTATCTTGAATATAGTACTATTACTATTATTAAAGATATGATTATTATTAAATTTTTTATTATTTTCATAAATCACTTATAAAAAGGATACTAAAATAATTTGTAATAAAATCATGAAAGCATTATGAATAACATGTAAACTAACGGGAATAAAAGTATTGTTTGTTTTATATAATATATATGCAAAGACAAATCCAGGAATAGAATATGGAATGATATAAATCAAATCTATCCAAGTTGTGAATGAACCAATTACATGCATAACTCCAAATAAAAGGCCTGAAATAATGATAAAAACATATTTGCTTTGGAAAATGTTTCTAATTGTTAGACGAAAGATAACTTCTTCGATAAAGGGTGCAAACAGAATGGCTGATATAATTGTATACATTGGAATAACTTTAAATAATTCGACGATAGCTTCTTGGTTAGTGGCGCTTGAAGTAGGAAAATAAGTAACAATAATAAAATTGCTAATTACCATCAGTCCAAACGCAATTAACCAGTAATCTATATATTCTTTCACGAATTTTTTAAAATTATTTTTAAACTCAATAAAATCTGCTCGAATCTGTTGTTTATAAATAAAATATATAATTGAAGCAAAGACAAATTCATACATTATTAAATATATTGATTTTAAAACGACAGGTAAATCGGTAAAGTTTATTTTAAATAAATCAAATGGGATAAGGGGAAATTGTTGATATAAAGCATATAGTATTAAAACTCCTATTGATATTAATTGTAATTTTTGGTTCCCTTTTTTCATATTATCACCTATATCCATTATATCAAATTTTATTAAAAAAAGCATAAAATTAAAATTATAATTAACTTTTTGTAGCTAAACCCATAATTATATGATATAATTATATTACATTAAAAGTTATAAAAAGAGTGGGCAATCCCACTCTTTAATATAGTTGGAGGGAATTATGGAAGAAAAAATAACTAATTTAATAAAACAACCGGTTGAAGAGGCCGGATATATTCTATTAAAAGTTATTTATGAAAAAGAAAATGGTAATAATTTTTTAAGAATCTTTATTGACAAAAAGCAAGATTATATTAATGTTAATGATTGTATTACGGTAAATAATTTATTAGATCCGTTACTTGATCAAATGGATTTTTTAAATGATCCTTATATTGTCGATGTTTGTTCATTTGAGAAAGGACGTGAATAAAATGAACACAAAAGAATTTAAAAAAGCTTTAGATGTTATTGTCAAAGAAAAGGGAATAAGTGAAGATATTATTTATGACGCCATGGAACTAGCTTTAACCAGTGCTTATAAAAAGAACTATCATTCACTTTCAAATGTTCGAGTTGAAATTAATCGTTTAACAGGGGAAATACATGTTTTTTCATTTAAAACGGTTGTTAAGGATGTCGAGCATGAAGCATTAGAACCAATTATGATTGAGGTTCCTGATGAAGAGTCAGAAGATGAAGATGCTACTAAACAAGTAGAAAAACCATATACTTATGATGAGAGAATTCATATAACAATCAAAGATGCTAAGAAAATTGTTCCTAATATCGAGATAGGTGAGACGATTGAAGAAGAAGTTACTCCACAAGATTTTGGACGAGTTGCGGCAGCTACGGCTAAACAAGTTGTTATTCAAAAAATAAAAGAAGCTGAAAAAAATTTAATTATCTCCGAATTTACTGATAAACAAGATGAAATGATTAGTGGCTTAGTGGCAATGGAAGACGTTAAAAATTACTATATAGATTTAGGTCGAACTCAAGGGATTTTATCCAAAACAGAAATTGTTCCTGGTGAAAAAATTAAAATGGGAAGTAATATTAAAGTTTATGTATCAAAAGTTGAAACAACATCGAAAGGACCATTAATTTTATTATCACGAAATCATTATGGTTTTGTTAAGAGATTATTTGAATTAGAAATTCCTGAAATCAATGAAGGTTTAATACTAATTTATAGCGTTGCTAGAGAACCTGGGGTAAGAAGTAAGGTTGCTGTTATGAGTGAAAATAGCAATATTGATCCGGTTGGAGCTTGTATTGGTGAAAAGGGAATGAGGATTGCTAATATTCTAAAAGAGTTAGGCCCTGAAAAAATTGATATTGTAGCCTATGACAAAGATAAAGCTAAATTTATTGAAAATGCTTTAAGTCCAGCTAAAAACTTACGAGTTTTGATAACTGATGATAAAAAACAAGAAGCATTAGTCATTGTCGATGATGAAAACCTATCATTAGCCATTGGTAAAAAAGGTTTAAATGTAAGACTGGCTTCACGATTAACCAAGTTTAAAATCGATATTAAATCAACAGAACAAGCTAAAGAGTTAGGAATTAACATTTTATAAAGGAGAATTATGAAAACAAAAAAGATTCCCATGAGATCTTGTATTGTAACAAGGGAAAAATTATCAAAACAAGAATTAATTAGAGTGGTTAGAACGCCTGAGGGAAATGTGATTGTTGATTTAAGTGGTAAAGCTAATGGTAGGGGGGCTTATTTAAAAAAGGATAAAGAAGTGTTTAATAAAGCGAAACAAAATAAGGTTTTAAATAAAATTTTAGAAATTGATATAAAAGAAGAGGTATACGATGAACTAAATAAATTACTATAGGAGGTGTTTAATATGATGAGTGTGCTTGAATATGCTAATGACGTAAATAAGACAGTAACTGAAATATTAAAAAAATGTGAGGAGTTAAATATTCTCGTTTATACGGAAGACGATACTTTAACTGAAGATAATATTACGTCTTTAGATAATGCTGATTATGATGATATTGAAGAGATTGTCGATGAAATTATTGAAACTAAAAAGATTAAAGTTAATGATAGCATTTCAACCCAAAAGCTGAAAAAGAAATCAGAAACAACACAAAGTAAAAAGTCTTTTGCAATTAGAAAAAAAGAAATGTATAAAAACAAAGAAAAGTTAATGACCAATGCTACTACTAGTAATGTTGTTTTATACAAGAAAAATATGACAGTAGGGGAATTAGCCAGTAGCTTAAATATTAATAGCAGTGAGCTGGTGAAAAAATTATTTTCGTTAGGAATTATGGCTACTATTAATAATGCTATTTCTTTTGAAAATGCTGAAATATTAGTACTAGATTATGATAAGGAATTGAAAAAAGAAGAAACTGCTGATGTTACTAATTTTGAACAATATGAAATTATTGATAATGAAGAGGATTTGATTAAAAGACCTCCAGTTGTAACGATTATGGGGCATGTCGATCACGGGAAAACAACGTTACTTGATAACATTAGAAGAACTCATATTGTTGATTTAGAAGCTGGGGGAATAACCCAAGCTATTAGCGCTTACCAAGTTAAAGTAAAAGATGATCATATTACTTTTATTGATACTCCGGGACATGCTGCTTTTACTGAAATGAGAGCAAGAGGAGCTAGTATTACTGACATTATTGTCATAATTGTGGCTGCTGATGATGGTGTTATGCCTCAAACCGAAGAAGTTATTGATCATGCTAAAGCTGCTAATGTACCAATTATTGTAGCAATAAATAAAATTGATAAACCAACAGCTAATATTGAACGTGTAATGACACAATTAGTAGAACATGGTTTAACTCCAGAAGCTTGGGGTGGAAATGTTTTAGTATCTGAAATATCAGCTAAAGATGGAACTGGTGTTGAAAGTTTATTAGAAAGTATTTTATTAGTTGCTGAGATGACTGATTATAAAGCTAATCCTAATCGTTATGCGGTAGGAACGGTTATTGAATCAAGATTAGATAAACATTTAGGTCCAATTGTGACGATTTTAGTTCAAAATGGGACACTTAGAATTGGTGACCCAATTGTTGTTGGAAGTACTTATGGAAAAATAAGAACTTTGAAAAATGACAAAATGGAAGACATAGCGGAAACATTATTATCCCAACCAGTTGAAATAACAGGAATTAATGATGTTCCATTAGCTGGGGATAAATTTATGGCTTTTGAATCAGAAAGAGCAGCTAGAAGTATTGGTGAAGAAAGAAAAAATAAAGCTCGTCTAAGAGACAATGTTCCTAAAGAAGCAGTAACTTTAGAAGATTTATTTTCTAAAATCAAAGAAGGAATTAAGGAAATAAATGTTATTGTTAAAGCTGATGTTAATGGTAGTAGTGAAGCTGTTAAAAATTCATTAGAAAAATTAAGTGTTGAAGATATAAA
>CAZIFR010000034.1:0-3652 GCA_964539185.1 uncultured Muribaculaceae bacterium
ACCAACTGAGCTAATCTCCCAAAGACATATCTAACTATATCATTTTTATAATATCTTTGTCAATACTATTTTATAGCTTTTTCATACTTTTTGGCACTTTCCCTTATCCAATAAGGCAATTTATAAGCTAATGTTTTAAATCCTAAACTAGTTTCTTGAATAACCCTTTTATTTTTTATAGGTTTGTTTTTATACTTAATATTTTTTATACTTAAATTTAAATGAAAACTTTTTTCGTCAATTCCAATTATTTCCACAAATATATTATCCCCAATTTTTACATAATCATGAACATCTTTTACAAAATTATGAGAAATTTCAGATATATGAATCAAACCGCTGTAATAACCATCAAAAGAAACAAAAACACCATAGGATTCAATTCCAGTTACTGTACCTTTAACTACTTTTCCCTTTTCATATTTAGTCATACGACACCTCTAAATTATTATATCATAAAAATTTAAAAAAACTTTACACATCCTCTCAAATTGTAGTATAATAAGTTACAGGTGAGAGCAAATGGAAGAAAAAGTTATAGAAATTATCAATCATTTAAGACCTTTTTTAATTAATGACGGTGGAGATATTGAATTCATAAAAATTGAAGACAATAACGTTTATATTAAAATGATGGGAGCATGTGCTAATTGTCATATGCTAGATTTAACATTAAAAGAAGGGATTGAAGCAGCCATAAAAAGCGAAATTCCTGAAATTAAATCAGTAATAAACATTGAAGAAGTTATTAATTAATAACTTCTTTTAAAAACTCAATATATGGAACATTATCGGCTAGATAATTATAAATGTTTTTTAATAATGATTCAAATTGTTCAACTTTATCAATGATTTTTTGAAGTTCTATTTCATTCGTCTCATTTTGAATTACCTTTTCATAAGCATCAAAATAATAAGTTGGAAATAAGAATCTAGCCAGGAATAACTGTTTTTCCTGTTTATTCAAATAATTTAAATACATTTTTATTGAGTTTGAAACATCAACCCCCTTAAAAAAAGCACTTTTAAAATACTCACAAACATCTCTAAATCGATAATCAAGTATATAATTAAGCGGATTATATAGATGAAAAGTAGTATCATTATAATTTATTCTTCTATGACTTAAAGTAACAAAACGATTTTCAGGGATATCCTTAGTTAAATTAATAGCTAATTCAGCTAATCCAATATAATAACTAAAGCTTTCGCGAATTATAGAATATTTAAGCCCCATTTGACTAATTTGATATTCAAAATAGTCAACTTTTTTTATCCATAAATCAAACCAATTTGATTTGTTTAAAGAATTGTTATCAGTAGCATATAAATTACTAAAACTTATAACATCATCAAAACTAATGGGTTTTACATTTACTAAAAGTTTAATCATTATATAAAAATCATTATTAATATTGGTTATTATTTGGTTATTATTATTTAAAATAATTATATTTGATTTTAAATTGTTATTAACTAAATATAACGAAAGTTTATATCCTTCTTCAATTTCAACAAGGTTATTATTTTCAATCTTAACAAGGGTATATTTTCCATTTTCAGTATCAAAATTAAAAAAATTATCTCTTTGGCGAATAGATAGAGGTTCTAAGTTATAATAATATAAAATTGCATTTTTCATCTACTCACCCCACTTAATTTTATTCATAAAAAAAGGAAAATAGTATTAACTATTTTCGATTATTTCTATTATTTGTTCAATTTTCTGTTTATAATTTAAAATTTCTTCTTTTAATAATTCGTTTTCTTCCAACAACTCCCTATTTATTTCTTCTAAATTCCTATTATCTTCTACATCTTCTTCACTATTTTCTTCAATCTCATCAATTATTGGAATTTCCAACTCAATGCTTTTAACTTGCTTATTTTCAGATAATAAATTAACTAAATTACCTTGTAACTTAAATATTCTAGTATCATTTAAAATAACATTGTCTAATTCAGTTTCGTCTAAATCAATAACACTTAAAGGTAGAGCTTCATGATTAGCTTTAATTATATTTTTAATTATTTCCTTAATCAAAAACCATTCGTCATCATCAACGATTATATGTGCACCATTACCAATGATTTTTGAAGCATATAACTTAATATAGCCATCACCAACTAACTCATTTAAAGAATAAATTAAATATTCATTCTCATTATTCTCAAAATAACGAATAACTTCAATTTCAACTTTTTCATGATCAATGTTTTTTAAAATTATTTTACCCATACAAATCCCCTCATTCTCTAAATCAATTATATCAAAAAAAGAAGATTTTGTAAATTGAAATATAATTAATTTTACTCTATATAAATGGAAACATTAAGTGTCTGTTTTTTTCATGATTCAATGATAATTACGTTTTATAATTCTATTCATTTATAACTTCTATATTTCCATCTTGGTGAATAATTGTTCCAGTTTCAAATATTTGATTGTTAGTATTTGAACCAGTTATACTAGACCAATCAAACGATGTTCCCGTAAAATTCTTTATTTCTATTAAATTAAGATTTGATTGATAATAAGCATCTTTGATAAAAGCTCCTCCCTTTATCCCATTTGTCGTTAAATTTGGTACCACGCTTAAGGTTATTTCAGTCAATTCATTATAGGCAAAAGCATCTTCACCAATTATAGCTAACTTAGGCAGATTACTTAAAGTTAGGGTAGATAATTCATTTAATGAAAAGGCACCCATATCTATTGTCGTTAAACTTGGTAACTCACTCAACGTTAGACTGACCAATTGATTGTCTGCGAAAGAACCTATACCAATTGTAGTAAGGCTAGGCAAATCAGTTAATACTAATTCGGTTAGGTTATTTTCACCAAAAGCTCCTTCACCAATTACAGCTAACTCAGGTAGATTACTTAAGGTCAATTCAGTTAATCCATTAAAGTCAAATGCAAGGTAATCAATTGTTGTTAAATTCGGTAATTCTCTCAATGTTAAGGTAGATAATTGGCTTGCCACAAAAGAACCAACACCAATTTTAGTTAAATTAGGTAACTCCCTTAATTTTATTTCAGTTAATTGGCTTCCTCCAAACGCCCAATCATCAATAGTAACTAGATTTTCAGGTAAAATAACAGAAGTTATTGGATTATTAACAACACCTTCAATAAGACAATATTGATAACCATCTCCATCATAATGAACATAATTTGGGTCAACCTCATGAAGTTGGTATTCATCATCAGCACACCGTTGATAAGTAATTTCATCAATAAAAGCAGCATAGCCAATATACTCAACAACTACATCATTAATTTTATTAGGAATGACAACATCAGTTGTACATTTATTTCCATCGTAATTATATCCCGTTATGGTTCCGGTAGAACTATCAAAATCAAAACAACCTGCTTCTTCATCTGATGACGATTGCTCATCAGTTATAACTTCTATATTTCCATTTTGGTGAATAACCGTTCCGCCTTCAAATATTTGATTATAAGTATATGATCCGGTTATGTCTGCCCAATCAAATGCCTTTCCCGTAAAATTCTTTATCGTTGTTAAATTAGGATTTGCTTCACAATAAGCATCTTTGAGAAAAGCTCCATAATCAATTGTCGTTAAGTTTGGTAAATTACTTATGGTTAGAGTGACTAATTGATTACCTGCAAAAGAACCTA
>CAZIFR010000034.1:3752-8661 GCA_964539185.1 uncultured Muribaculaceae bacterium
TACCAATTGTCGTTAAATTCGGTAATTCTTTTAATGTTAGAGTAGATATTTGATTATCTGTAAAAGAACCTATACCAATTGTCGTTAAATTCGGTAATTCTTTTAATGTTAGAGTAGATATTTGATTGATTGCAAAAGAACCTATACCAATTGTCGTTAAATTTGGCAAATCACTTAATTTAATTTCAGTTAATTGATTGTTTGAAAAAGCCCAGCCACCAATAGTAACTATATTTTCAGGTAAAATAACAGAGGTTATTGGATTATTAACAACACCGTTAATAAGACAATATTGATAACCATCTCCATCATAATGAACATAATTTGGGTCAACCTCATGAGGTTGGTCTTCATCATCGATACACACCTGAAAAATAACTTCATCAACAAAAGCAACATAACCAATATGTTCAACAGGAACGTTATTAATTGTGTTAGGTATGACAATATCAGTAGCACATGTATCCCCATCATAATTGTACCCAGTTATGGTCCCAGTAGAATCATCAAATTCAAAACAACTGGCATCAGTATAAGTAATATCTGAATCACATTCATTCCCTGATAACACTTGACCATTTTCATAGCAATATGTTTTTTCATAATTATCTACTTGGCAATTATATAAATACAAAGCACCATTTTTGTCAAAATTAACATCGGTACACATAACATTATTTTCTGGGTAATCAATATTGTCTTTATCATATATCCATTCAATTGTTATATCAGGCATTTGACCACCTGATTTCAAATAATGATTATCAACGCTTTGTTTAATAGCATTGGCTAAATTAGAAACGGCTAATTTTCTAATTGATTCTCTTGATTGTTCAACTATATTTAAAACAACTGGGGTTGCTATTAAAGCAACAATAGCCAAAATAATAATTACAGCTAATAATTCGATTAAAGTAAAGCCTTTTTTTAATTTTACCATTAGAAACACCTACCTACATTATATAATATAACATAATACGAAAAGAGAAACAACTAGTATTGTATAAAAAATATTAGTCGTCAAAAATCCTTTTGCAATTTTTGCAATTACTAAGTATAAAAAAAATAATATTTATATTATTTTTTAAACAGTTTTAGAACCATATTCTTTCTTGGCTTTAATCATAAATTCTGTTATCTTGGATTCAATTTCAGGTAAAGAATGTTTCGATAAATTAGATATTTTAACAACTTCTTTAATTGTATCAATATATATCTTGCCCCATAAAATTCCCATATGTACTGTTATATCATTATACATATCTGGAGTAATAGAGATGAAAAGATAACCAAATAACAATCTTTTTTGAGCAAGAATTATTCTTTCTGTTGTGATAGCAATAACATATGTTGAAAAAATTTCAACTGACGATTCGTTTTTTTGACAAGCAAAAGCATATGTAACCTTTTCATTATTATTCAAATGTCTCTCAATAACCTTACAGTGTGCTTTTAATCTCCACGAAATTGTTCCCGGATGACGATTTTTAAAATCTAATACTTGTCTATAAACAGATGTCATTAGATGACCCCATTTCTTTCAAAGAATGAAACGTAATTTTCTAAAGTAGTATATCCTTCTAAAACATCTATGACTTTTCCTTCCTTCAATATAAAGGTTAAAGGAGTTCCCCATTGATTGCTTTTAAAATAATCTATACTTGATTCTAATTCTGCTCCTTCGTCATTAGAAAGATAAGAAATGTTCAAATAATTAATATCGATACCCTTATCATCAGCAATTTCATTTAAAATCAATTTAGCATGAACACAATATCCACATGTACTTTGCCCAATAATAACTACTTCAGGTTTAGAACCATTTAAAATTGCTTTGTATTCTTCCAGTCCAATATAATTAAGTGCTAAAGTTGCTTTTTTAGCAATAATCCCATTTTCTTGTAAAAACTCAAACGTCTGATCATAATCAAGATAACCGTTTTGAGTTTCAACCACTTCACCATTTTTAACAATTAATAAATAAGGAGTAGTTACACTTGTAATTTCTAAGTCAGTTATTATTTTATTCATATACTCAGTCATAATTTCATCAGTATTAATATATAGAAATTCAAAGTCATAACGTTCTTTCATTTCCTCTAAACTCGGATATAATAATTGACAATATTGACAGGTCGGTCTTCCAATATAAATTAATTTTTCTTTTGAACTATTTAACAATGTTGTAAATTCTTCGTATATTTCTTTTTGATAATTAATTTTATTTTCATCAATAATGCCATTTTCTTGTAAAAATTCAAAAGTTGTATCATAATCATCATAACCTTCTTGGGTAGCAATAACTGCACCATTTTTTACTACTAATAAATAAGGTGTCCCAATCTTGGTTAAATCTAAATCAGCCATAATTTGATTCATATATTTATTACTCATCTTATCAGTATTAATATACACTTCCTCAAATTCATAGCGCCCTTTCATTTCCTCTAAAACAGGAGAAAATAAGTTACAAGCTGGACAAGTTGATTTTCCTATATATATAAGAGCCACTTCTTCTCCTTGCAGTTTATCTGCAAATCTTTCATAAATATCTTTGCTAGATTCTCCACCTAATAAACCAAACAAAATAATAATGCCGATAATACTAAATAATGATACTAATACTAATATACTTTTCTTTTTTTCGTTCACTTAAATTCCTACCTTCCACAACATTGTTTATATTTTTTTCCACTACCACAAGAGCATGGATCATTTCTTCCAATTTTTACCACTTTTTTAGGTTCTTTCTTCTTTGGTTTATTGTCATTTACAGCTTCACCTTTAGCCACTTGTTTCCTTACAACATTTTGTCTTATTTCAGCTCTCATTAAATACATAACTGTCTCTTTTTCAACAACATCTAACAAATTATCAAACAATTCAAATCCTTCAGCCGTATAAGCACGTAACGGATTTTGTTGAGCATAACTACGTAAATGAATCCCTTCACGAAGTAATGACATCGAATTAATATGTTCCATCCAGTGAATATCTATAACCCTTAAATAGATAGCTTTTTCAAATTCTTGAATAACTTCAGTCGGAACGCTTTCTACTTTCGTTTCGTATTCTAAGATTAAATGGGCTGTTATAACTTGAACAACTTCATCTTTTTTAATAACTTTAAAGTCATCTAGTGTTACTTTTTTACTTAATAACTTATCATTAATAAATTCTAAAATTTCATTTAAGTTTTGACCAGTTAAAGTACCATTTTCTTCTAAATGAGATTCGACAAAATGTTCAATAAAATCATTAATTAATTTAATAATATATTCGTGAATAGATTCATTGTCCAAAATATCATTTCTTTTTTCATATATAATCTCTCTTTGTTCATTAACAACATTATCGTATTCTAGTAATCCTTTACGAATATCAAAGTTATTTCCTTCAACTCTTTTTTGAGCTGTTTCAATAGAATTAGATAACATTTTTAAGCTTATCGATTGATCATCAGTAAAACCAACCCTTTGTAATATTTCTTTTGCTCGATCAGTTCCAAATCGAACCATTAATTCATCTTCAAATGAAACAAAGAATTGAGAGTAACCTGGATCTCCTTGACGTCCAGCCCGACCTCGTAATTGATTATCAATTCTTCTTGATTCATGCCTTTCGGTTCCAATTACACAAAGACCACCTAACTCTTTTACTCCTGGACCTAATTTAATATCAGTCCCTCGTCCTGCCATATTAGTAGCAATGGTAACTGAGCCACTTTCACCTGCTTTCGCAATTATCTCAGCTTCCCGAGCATGGTTCTTAGCATTTAAGACTTCATGAGGAACTTTCGCTTTCTTTAATAATGAACTAATTAATTCACTAGTCTCAACAGCAATTGTTCCAACTAACATTGGTTGTCCTAATTCATATCTTCTTTTTATTTCGCTAATAATAGCTTTGTATTTCCCATTTTGTGTAGAAAAAACTAAATCAACAGCATCAATTCTTGTAATTGGTTTATTGGTTGGTATTTCAATAACATACATATTATAAATATCACGAAATTCTTCTTCTTCGGTTTTCGCTGTTCCCGTCATTCCCGATAATTTAATATACATTCTAAATAAGTTTTGAAATGTTATCGTTGCTAAGGTTTTGGTTTCTTGATTAATTTGAACTCCTTCTTTAGCTTCAATCGCTTGATGTAATCCATCAGAATAAGCTCTTCCTTGCATAAGACGACCCGTAAAAGGATCAACTATAACTATATTTCCATCATTAACAACATAATCGAAATCCCTTTTCATGGCAAAATTAGCTTTTAAAGCTTGATTTATATAATGTACCAATGTCGTATTTTCAATATCATAAAGATTTGGTAAATTAAAATCTTTTTGAGCATTCAAAACACCCGTATCATCTAGGGTGACTGCTTTAGTTTTTTCATCATATATATATCCTTCATTTTCTTTCAATCTTTTGACAAATTGGTCAGCATTAATATATAAATTAGCTGATTGCATCGAACCACCAGAAATAATTAAAGGAGTTCTCGCTTCATCTATTAATACCGAATCGACTTCATCGATAATGGCAAAATTTAATTTTCGCTGAACACGTTCAGTTGCTTTTACCACCATATTATCTCTTAAGTAATCAAATCCAATTTCGTTATTTGTCGAATATAAAATATCACATTCATATTGGGATTTTTTTTCTGAAGGTGTTTGTTCTCTTAAATTAACCCCAACAGTCAAACCTAAAAACCGATAAATATTACCCATCCAATTAGCATCACGATTTGCTAAATACTCATTAACAGTAATGATATGAACGCCTTGACCAGTCAAAGCATTTAAGTATGCTGGCATTGTCGAAGTTAATGTTTTACCCTCACCTGTTTTCATCTCAGCAATATTGCCATAATGAATTGCTAATCCACCAATTATTTGGACATAAA
>CAZIFR010000035.1:0-8628 GCA_964539185.1 uncultured Muribaculaceae bacterium
CTGTTCCCCTTTGACGGCCGACAGCATCAATTTCATCGATAAAGATTAAACACGGAGCATTATGTTTAGCTTGTTTAAACATATCACGAACTCGTGAAGCACCAACACCGACAAATAGTTCAACAAATTCAGAACCACTTATATAATAAAATGGTACATTAGCTTCACCTGCTACAGCTTTAGCTAATAATGTTTTCCCTGTTCCTGGTGGCCCAACTAGTAGAACTCCTTTTGGAATGCGAGCTCCTAAACGTTGAAATTTTTTAGGATTTTTTAAGAAGTCAATTAATTCAGCAACCTCTTCTTTTTCCTCATCTAATCCAGCAACATTGTTAAATGTTATTTTATTATTATCCTCACTTAATTTGGCACGACTACGCCCAAAATCCATTGATTTATTACCTGAACCTAATTGTTTAGTAACAAAGTAAAATCCAAACCCTAAAAGTAATAGCGTTGGGACAACATTAATTAAAAAAAGTAAAATGGTATTAGAATCTGGATCTTCTATATAATCTAACTTAAACGAATAATCTTCTTTAGCTTCTAAAATTAATGACATAACTGAATCAGTTAATGGTAATTTAACGTAAAACGTTTCATTTTTATCATACCCTTTTAATTTTCCCTTTGTTTCATAAATCCCAGCACTACTTCTAGGAATAATTTCCATTTCCTCGACTTTATCGTCATTTAAATATTTAATAAATTCATCATACCTTAAATCATTGACAACTTGATTAGATAAATTATAAAAATAAAAAATACCTAAAATTATTAAAAATAATAATATATAAGGAAGTAAGCCTCTTTTTACATCTTTTTTGTTCATTTTTTTCCTCCTTCTAATAATACCTTAGTATTATATCATATTTTTCTCCTTTTTGCCTATTAAATTTGGATTTTTTCAATCCGGGTAACCAAACAATATTGTTTTTACTATCACAAACAATCGGCCATAAATCTCGTTCCTTTAAATTAATTTTGTTCTCAATAAAAATATCAGAAATTTTTTTACTTCCAAGCATTCCTTTAACAGTCATTTTATCACCATCTTTTTTGTTTCTAACATGTAATGGTAACATTATTTCTTCTGAATTTAACCTACAGATATTATTATCATCATTTTTGGACTCGTTTATTCTTTCAATATTCTTACCATTTGGTAAGTTAAGATAATCGATAACTTCAATCTCATATTCGTTATTTGATATATTAAACGGAACAAACGTTAAAGTATTATATGATTTTAAAGCAACAATATTATTAGGTAGATGAATTTCGCTATTTGCTTTTTTTGATTTTATTAAATTGTATATTATTTCAGCATGTTTGTCACTTATCAACATTAAATCATCTTGATAATATTTTTCTAACATTAAATATATAATTTTCATTTGAATTAAATGTTCTTGTTTTAAAAACTCTTCAATATTTAAAACATTTTGTGTAACTACTACCTTAATTACTTTTCTTACTTGTTTATCAATATATTCATTATATTCTAATAACGTTTGACTGAATTTTGCAAATTTCTTATGAACTAATTTATCTTCTTTTTTTAAAGCCGGAATAACATATTTTCGAAACCTATTTCTAGTATAAACATCCTCAAAATTAGAATCATCGACAACATATTTTAAACGATGTTTTTTAATATAATCAATAATTTCTTCTTTTGTAACGTTAATTAAAGGTCTTATAATATAGTTATTATTTTTTATTTCTTTTGAAAAACCACTATATCCTCTTAAAGTAGAGCCCCTAACAATACGCATTAAAATTGTTTCAATTAAATCATCAGCATGATGAGCTGTAAAAATATATTTAGCATTATGTTTTTTTGCCATGTCGCTAAAAAACCGATATCGGATACTTCTTGCTTCATTATGAAAATTATCATCACCATAATTTTCTACTGTCATTACTTCATAAATAACATCACTTTTTAAACAATAATTTCTAACAAACTTTTCATCCTCTGTTTGACCAGTTCTTCCCGTATTATGATTTACATGACAACAAACAATCCCGATACTTAAAGCTTGCTTTAATTTTAAAAGCAAATGAAGTAAAACCATGGAGTCAGGTCCTCCAGAAACACCAACAACAACAAAATCACCATATTTAATACCAATATCGTTAAATAAATAATTATATGCTTCTTTCATTATCATCACCTTATTAAATTATATAACAATTCTTACAAAATAAAAAGAGGAATAGCCATTTATCCCACTATAAATATTTTTTAATTAATTCTTTAACCAACGATGTGTACTCTACTTCATCACTTTCTTCAGCTTCTAACAAACATAAAGGAGGAAATAAAACACACCACCAATTATCTCCATTACCTTTGCCTAAAGTAATAACTAGTGATTCATAATACCCTTCTTCATATTCGATTCCCTTATAAGTCTTATTAGGAAAGTAATTTAATCCATAATTAAGTTCATGTCCTAAATCATAATTATTTGTCTGTAATGTGTTTATTATTTGAGCATCGATAATTTTTAAATTACTTTGAATAATAGTTCTAGCTTGATTACTACCCTTAGCATCCTTTAATAAGTCATACATCTTATATTGAATGGCATCTTTTACTTTAGCTTTCATTTCCAGATCATAATCATTATTACTATTAGCAATGACTCTTATTCTAATTGCATCTTCAGGAATAACTAAACTAGTAACCGTTCCTAACATAAAATAAAATCCTAATACCATAACTAACACTACAATTACTTTTTTCATTATTATCACCTATTTAATAATGGTAATATTTTTTTGATTTATGCAATTAATTTATAACATCGATAATTATTTTCTTAGTATCAACTTTAATATTATCTACAACAAGACTTTTTATATAATTAGTAGCGAGTTCTTTAAAATCTTTTTGGCTAGATGAATATAAGATAGCAAGTAAATCTCCTTTTTCAACGTAATCGCCGCTTTTCTTATTTATTTTAATACCAGCCATGTAATCAATACGATCTGCTTTCGCCTTTCTACCAGCTCCTAATAAATTGCTTATTTTACCAATATTTTCACTATTCATATGATTAATATAACCTTCTTTGTCGGATATAACTTTATATTCGTATTTAGGCGTGTTGAAAACACAATCTAAACTTCCCCCTTGATATTCAATAAATTCTTTAAATTTATCATAAGCCTTTCCACTATTAATTATCTCTTTAACTTTTAATTTTGAATCCTCTAGATTGGTATTAGTGCTAATACTATACATATAAGCAGCTAAGAAAAGGCATAGTTCTTTTAAATCTTCTGGTCCATTACCTTTTAATATATCGATAGCTTCTTGAACCTCCAATAAATTACCAATTTTATTTCCCAATGGAACATCCATATTGGTTATAATTGCTATGACATTAATGCCCACTGAGGTTCCAATTGCAACCATTTTTTGAGCTAATAATCGTCCATTTTCAATATCTTTCATAAACGCTCCACTACCCACTTTAATATCTAGTACTAAATTAGGAGCTCCACTTGCTATTTTTTTACTCATAATACTAGCCGCAATTAGAGGTATACTATCAACCGTTGCAGTTACATCTCTTAGCGCATATAATTTTTTATCAGCTGGTGCAATATTTTTAGTTTGCCCAATAATAGAAATATTGATATTATTAACTTGCTTTATAAACTCTTCTTCCGTTAAATTGGTTTTAAATCCGCCAATGGATTCTAACTTATCAATCGTTCCTCCAGTATAGCCTAAAGAACGACCACTCATTTTAGCAACCTTACAATCTAAAGCCGCCAAAATCGGTCCAACAATTAATGTCGTTTTATCACCAATTCCACCAGTACTATGCTTATCGACAATAATACCATTAATATTACTTAAATCTAAAATATCTCCCGATTTAGCCATCGCCATCGTTAGCCATTTTATTTCGTTATCATCCATACCATTAATAACAATCGCCATTAATAATGCTGCCATTTGATAATCAGGAATTTTTTCATTTAAATAATTAGTAATGACAAAATTAATCTCTTCCTCTGTTAATGATAACTTGTTCCTTTTTTTTTCTAAGATATCAAACATATTCATTTGATATCTTCCTTATTAAAAGAATGAGGAAATAATTTTTCTAATGTATATTCTTTAATATCAATTCCATTGCTTACATAAATTTTAAAATCTTTATCACAAAACTCTGTCATAACTTGTCTACAAACCCCACAGGGAAAACAAAAATCATTTAATTTTCCATGGAGTCCTCCAACAACAGTAATACTTTCAAATTCTTTTTCCCCTTCACTGATTGCCTTAAAAAAAGCTGTCCGCTCAGCACAACACGTTGGTGTAAAAGAGACACTTTCAATGTTACACCCTGTAAAAATCTTATTATTTTTAGTTACCAATGCTGCTCCAACTTTAAAATTAGAATATGGACTATAAGCCTTATCCATAGCTTTAATGGCTATATCAACTAATTTTTTCATAAATCAATCCCACTTTCTAATGCTAGTTCAATCATTTTCGTTAATGATTTTTGTCTATCTTCACTAGATATTTGTTCTTTTTTCACTAATGAATCAGCAATTGTTAATAAACATGAAGCTTTTTTATTTAGTTCATTAGCTGTATAAAACAAGGCAAAAGCTTCCATTTCAGCCGCAATAATATCAAGTTCAACAGGAACTCGATCTACTATTTTATTATCAACAGTATACATATCAAAACATTCTGCGCATAAAGTATTGCCTTTTTTTATTTCAATCTTTAATTCCCTTGCTTTATTTTCAATAACATTATTAATATAACTATTAGAACTAGAAAGGTAACATTTTTGATTATTATAGTTGTTGGCAAAATTACCTTCCGTATAACAATTATCTACTAAAACAATATCCAAGATATTCATCTTAATGTTTGAAGTTCCTGCTGAACCAATTCTAATAATATTTTCAACATCAAAAAACTTATATAATTCATAACAATAAATGCCCATACTCGGCATTCCCATCCCAGAACCCATAATAGTTATTTTTTTGCCTTTATAATTCCCCGTATAAGCAAGCATTCCCCTAACACTATTAACTAATTTATAGTCTTCTAGGTATGTTTCAGCAACAAATTTTGCTCTTAAAGGATCTCCTGGCATTAATATTGTTTTTGCAATATCCTCTTTTTTTGCCTTTATATGTGGTGTTTCAATCATAAAATATCTCTCCCTTCTATATAATCATTGAATCTTAATTTTATTTTGTCCTCCTAATAAGGTAGTCGTTGGATTACCATTATCATCTAATTTGTATAATTGTGGATAGTAACCATCTTCATATTTCCAATTATTATCTAATCCTAAAGTATTTGTAAACCAAGTAGCTGTTTTTAAATCACTTAAATTGACAATATCTCCAGTATTATTTGTTATTGGATTATTTTGGACAACAGAATAACTATTTGTTATGGTAGAATCATCAGCAAACCGTCGTCCAAAAATGTTCCCGGTATTCATGCTACCAAAAACTTGTCCCCCATTAAATATGTTTTCAGCATTCATTATGCTCATTGCTATTAACCCAAGCACATTTGTTCCAGTCACATTACCTATACTATAACTATTTCGTAAAGTTATATACTTTGTTTTTTCCACATGTGCTCCGTCACCATTTTGTCCAATTAAAGTCCCTGCATAACTCGAAGCATTAATAGTCACATTCCCCGTTGTATAACAATTTTCAACTACTATTGTCGAGTGATCACAGGTGCTACATCCAATATAACCTATTAAACCACCTCCGGAACCACTCAGAGTAGAAATTACATTAGTTGATGAATAACTATTTTTAACCTCACCATATAGTAACCCAATAAGTCCTCCAATTGGTCCACTACCTTGACCTTTAACTGTACCCTTTGTATATGAATTATAAACTGTTCCAGAACTTCGTCCAATTAAGCCTCCTACGTATTTATCTCCTGTTACCATTGAATTAGTACTGCAATTATCTACTTTAGTCCCTTTGAGAATTCTTCCAGTTATTCCCCCTACAAGTTCAACCCCATTGACAGTTGATTCAGAATGACAATTTTTTATCTCAGACGGAGAATTAAAAGTACCCACAATCCCACCAATATGGTTATTTCCTGTTACTGTTACAATAGAAGTACTGTTTTCAATTTTTGCCGAAGCTGAAGCAAGACCAACCATACCTCCAACAATATCATTACCAATAATAGTTCCAATTGCTTTAGAGTTTGTTATAATAGAATTTTGTGTCCCAGTTTGCATTTGTCCCACTAATAATCCCGCATAGCTAGATACGGCAGAACTTTCAATTACCCCTTCAGCAATACAATTATCAATAGTACCATCTATTATATTAGCAGCAATTAAACCTGTTGTATTGGCTGCAGTATTAATAACACCTTTTACATATAAATTTTTAATAAGTCCAGAAACATTGGCAAATAGCCCTTGTCCGGATTCACTTCTAAAAATGTACAAGTTATTTATCTCATTACCAAAGCCATTAAATATTCCAGCAAATAATGCTGTATTAGTTGATGAATAACGATTGCCGATGGGATTCCAACCTGTACTACTTGTTAACTCTACCATAACACTTTCTATTATTTGATCCTGGTTAATATCGCCATATGAAACCCCATTATGATCTATATAACTATTTATATCATTAAAATCTAAGCTTTTCATCAAAACATATGTTTTTCCTGCCTGATTTTCACCATTATCTACTTTTTGTGCTAAAGATACTAAATCTTCAATTGAATTAATAAAAATAATATTCTCACATTTATCTATTTCAATCAAAGAAGAATTAGGGCTTTTAATTGCACACCATTTATTATTTGATATGACAGCACTAATGTCTCCACTCCCTATTACCTTTATAATTCCATAATTAGGTACTTTACCACTAACAGTTAAAGCTCTATTCTCATTTTGACAACTTACTCCATCACAAGTAAAGGTCATGTCTTCCGTTGTTTTATTAAAATCAATTTCTCTTTCCTTTTCATAATATTCTGTTGCCCTTATTATCCCATAAACAGTATTTTCAAAGGCCTTTTTCTCTACTTGATAAATAACATCAGTAACCATTGGAACAGCAATTAAAGTAATTATTGCTAAGATAACAATTACAGCTAATAATTCAATCAATGTAAAACCTTTTTTCGACATTAAATTCCTGCTTTCTATCCTTATTATAACATACATTTTTATAACCATTTAAAAATGTAATCTATATTTTACATATAGATTACACTTATTTAAGGTTGTTAATCATTAATAATCTTATCTTGAATAAAAATAATATTAAATCAACTTTCTTAACTTGTCGAACAAGGCCAACTGGTACATTGTCTAGTTTGAACTTGTCTACTTGAAGTTTCTGTAGCTACTGTTGTTGACCATGAACTCCATGATCCCCATGAAGTAGTACAATTACATGAATGTGGATTACAACTTTCATAACAAGTCTTTAAACATGTAGTACCACTTAAAGTATATCCACTTGGACAACTATACTTTTTTGAAGCAGCTCCCATAGATTTCCAACCTTTATCAGAACCACAAGAACCATTGCCAGCACCAACGTGATAATAGCACTTAGTTTTGCTACAACCATCAGAACCACTACCAATAGCTTGATCCCCAACAGGACAATAATATGATACTGTTGCAGATTTATTACATGAATAGGAACACGATTCATAACAGGTACTACATGATCGTGATGATGTCCGAGATCGATATTGAGTTATTGAATTAACGGTTACATTTCTTAGTATTGTTGCTTCATTTCCGGCTTTATCAGTTATTTTATATGTAACTTGATATGTTGTTGCTAAATTAGCATTAACACTATTTGTTACCGATACATTCTCACTTATACCACTTAAACTATCACTTGCTTGAGCTCCAGAATCACTATATGTTGTTCCTAAAGTAATTGCTTGATTACTACTTCCATTCATTGTTATAACTGGCTTAGTTTTATCTAATTTATATGCATCACTACACATTACTTCACTTGTTTTATCGTTATTATCAGTAGCTTGAATACAAATCCGATTATTATTACCTTCAGTACTTATTAATGGTGTCATACTGCTTCCTACCATATTGGCAGTTGGTGTACAGGTATCACTAGTTGTACTACACCATTTCGCTGATTTGATTCCTAATCCTGAATAGTCAATTAAACTAGCTTCAACAAAGAAGTCTTCTTTGCTCCATCCATTACTATTTATCTTGTTTCCTAAAGCTGTATAATTAACAGCTGGAGCTTCAGTATCAACAATTATTTTTCTTGTGATTGCTGTTTCATTTCCTGCCTTATCTATCGCTTTATATATTATACTTGTTACAATTACTTTCGATGTATCTACTTCAACTGGCGTATAACTATACGTTCCTTCTACTCCACTTAAACTATCCTCTACTGTTACATCTAAAGTTAAATCAACGATATCATCTTTATCAACAATTAAATCACTTATCCCATTGAAAACAGGACTTGTTTTATCTAGTTTATATGATTCACTACATGTTTTATTAGATTCATTCCCTGCTTTATCATATCCAATTGCACATACTACCATATCTTCAG
>CAZIFR010000036.1:0-8362 GCA_964539185.1 uncultured Muribaculaceae bacterium
TTTCGCTAATGATTCAACCATTGGTAAAACCATAGTTTGAGTTTTACCACTACCTGTAGAACCAATAATTAAACTATGAAATTCACCATTATCAACCCATAAATTTTCACCATCATTTAATATTGGAATTCCACCATATGGACTATTGACAGCTTTAGTAGAAACTTGGCTTAGTTCTTTCTTAACCCTTTTTTCATTATCCCAATGTGAATATCCATCAGATTTCTTTTCAGCTGAAGATACTCCTAAGCCCTTTTCGCGGTCAAAGAAGTATGATGAGACACTAACTAAAATAAAAGTTAATGACGCGATAAACCCAATAATAGTTGGTGCTAAAAATTTAGGACTAAAAGCTGAAAGTGGATTAAATCCATGAAAAGTACCATCATTGGCAACACTTCCTAAATTAAGTACTGCAATCGATACTAAATATAACAACACAATACAAAAAATGGCAAAAATGACCCAATCCTTAGCACTTGCTCTAAATTTTAATTTCATAAATAAAGCCTCCTTTAATTCTTATTATAGTATAACAAAATATTTGATTGAATTCAATTATATTTTATTGTTTTTCCTACTTATCAATGTAATAGTTACTGTTATTACCGTTCCTACTAAAATAACCAAGATTAAAAACAGATATAAAGGATTTATTTCTTTTAATATATTCCACCATGATTTTTTCTTATAAACTGTTCCAAACACTATTTTAATTGGCTTATTGTTGGCATTACTTTTATCTATATTCCATATATAACTACCATTATCTACATAATCAGCATTATTTTCAATTACTTGCCTATTAGTAGAAATGGATATTTTAACATTATCGATATCAAAATATTCATAAACCATACATTGAAATCTAGAACTGGTAGATAAAATATAGTTATCCCCATTTTTAACAAAGCCAACTGCTTCATAACATTGATTGATTATACTACTACGATTATATTCTGTTAAATGATATTTATAATCGTAATTAGCTTTAAATCCTTTATCTATATTTTCATAATTAATATTATATTCACTTTGACCCATAGCATCATTAATAGCCAGAACTAAGCTTCTTTTAATCGTATTAATATCATTTTCAGTATACGTAGAATCTAAAATAATAGAAATATTTTCTGTTAAATTATCATCTTTAAAATCTAATTTATATTCTATTTGACATCCTGTCAAACAAATAAGAAATAAACTTAAAATTATTACTTTTTTTAACATTTTTTCACCTTATCCCAAAATATAAACATATCCATTCATTCCTGTATACTGATCATCCCCACTACGTTTTTTATTTTTTAATTCTTCAAACGTATAAGTTCCTGTTGTATATCCCACATTGCCCCAATTTCGTATACCTGTTTTATTCCATCCTTCTGAAATAGTTACTGTTCCTTTTTCAAAATCGACAGCTTCAACTACAGCTACGTGACCACAGGCAGGATCACATTTTGTATTCCCTCCACTCCAGCTGACAAATGAACCAACATGAGGTTCTGCGTAATTGGAACTTTTTATGAATTGATCTAAAATTGAAATATTATCATACCATTCCCAACCATTTCCACGAGAACTTGCTATAGCAATAAAGGTATTGGCTTTTTGTTCATCTGGCATATTCGAAAAATATATTAATTCAAGCATTCGTGATCTAGCGTACCAAACACATTCACCCATATAAGTATTAGTTTCATCATAAATTACACTTAAATCTATTTGTTGTCCACCCATAAATACTTTTCCAATTGTTTTATAATAATCTGCTCTTTCTCTTAATTCAGCTACAGAGGTAGGTATGTTAGTTGCGGTAGTATATAATCCACTGATTGTTGTTACCATATTAGATATTTTAGTCCCATCAGAATAAAAGTAATATAGAATTTCATCATAGGTGGATCCTTGTTTAGCCATTTGACCAGCTACTAATTGACTCATCCCATAGCCATGACCTTGTCCATGGGTTATCCAACCATAAAATGACGAATCATTTAATGTAATGGAATGAAGATCAAACATTGGTTCTTTTGTATAAGTTACTGTATAAGACCCATCACTATTTTTTTTGGCATCAGGGCAATCACTATCTTCATAACAAAAGGAATCGTATTGTGACGCAAAAACAGTATCTTGATAAGTTAATATTAATCCTTCTGTTTCTTTTATAGCTTGACTAATTTTATCAGTTATTTTATTTGGATTGTAAACTTGAAAGGAGGTATCATTACCAGCCATTTCAGAACAGTTATTAGTTCTTGCCAGAACATAGCTTCTAGCTGCTATTGCTTGAGCTTTTAAAGCTTCAAGCTCAAAAGTATCACCCATTTCAGCAGCAACAACACCCGAAACATATTCCTCTAAAGGAACAGTTTTAGTTTCACCATCAACAGGAACTACAACCCCTGGACAATAAGCATATACTTTTGTGTAAGATTTTCTTTGTCCAATAACATATTCATAAAAATCAATCCGACTATATATATCTTCAATAGCATGTTTCACTTTTAACTTTGTTTCATCATCATTTCTACCGTTAAAATAAAATTTCCTTACAAATTCTTCTTCTAAATATTTTTTATATTTATCTAAATCTAAATAATAAACGATTTTAGTTGCTGTTACTGTATTTCCAAAAGCATCAGTTGTTTGATATGTAATAACTTTAGAACTTATCATTTTTTTTGCTAATAAATTAATTTTTTTCTTACTTTTTTTAAAATTAATATAACTAGATGTTTGATTATCATCTAAAACATTATCGTCATTATCTAATTCAAAACTCTCATCATCTAAAATATTTTCTGCATTATAATATGTTAATGTTGCTGATAAATATGACATATTGAGTTGCACATTGTATTTTTCATCATATTTTTTATAAACTTCTTCTAAAGCTGTATAAAAATCATTTTCTAATTTTTGTTCACATTCCTTATCAGACATATATCCACATCTAGCAATATTACTCATATTTTCAAAAAAATCACTTACTGATTCACTAACCCTACTTTGAATATTAGTAACTAATTGATTGATATAAAAAATAGGAGCCGCTAATTGCATTACGACAGTAACAATAATCAACATTACCATAAAAATTCCTATAAGGCTTCCAAGTGCTACTAATAAAAGCTTCCAATTCCTCTTTATGAATCCAATTACTTTTTTAGACTCCAAATTTGAATTTTCTTTTTTAGAATTTGGATTAAATAAATTCATTAAGTTATTTTTACCAAACATTCCACCAAATAATCCAGAAGATTTAGAACGCTGTTCTTCTTCATTCATATTATGGTCTTCCATTTCTGTTTGATTGCTACTAGTTGTACTTTGATTGCTACCAGTTGCACCTTGATTGATATTTTGATCAGATTGCATTCCTTGTTTTTGAAAAGGATTAGGTTTTAACGGTAATCCATTATTAGTAAGATTACTAGCTTTATTTAAAAGGTTTTGACCAGTTTTAGTTTTAGAAGCCAAATCAACAGCTCTACCTCCTAAAGGACCAAAAGCAGCATTAGCTGCTGTTTTTAATCCCTTTTTGGCCATTTCCATCTTTACATTGTTTTGCTGTTCCTTTTTAAAATCATTTTGTTTATCAGGCATACAATCACCACCAATTTATTTTATAATCCACCACCAGATCCAAATGAATCTAATTCTTGTTCGGTTACAATAACATTAATTCTCATTCTTCTACTTCCACAAACAAACAGTGCTTCACCTTGATTATATCTTTTAATACTTTCTTTTTCATTATCATTTAAATCAATTAATTTAGCTAAATCTTCAACAGCTTGTTTTTTAAGACCCATAACTAAATAATACGAAGCATTGTCAAAAATGGCTTTTCCTTGAGTGATAACAGATGCATCACTAAAATCTGAAGGTTGTTGGGTAATAATAATTGTTCCTGTATTATATTTACGAGCTCTTCTTTGAATTTGAGCTAAGAAATCAGCTCCTAAAACATTATTCCCACTTAATAACACATGAGCTTCATCAACGGTTAAAATGGTATTTATCCCAGGGTTTAAAGTTAAACTCCAAGCATATTTTAAAATGTTAAAGAATAAAGCATTTCGAATATTTTTATCACTATTCATTAATTCTTTAATATTAAATACGATGAAATTGCTTTCTGCTTTAATAGTCGTATGTCCGTCAAAATAATAACGTAATTCTTTAACTAATGGTCTTAATTTCAATTCTAATTTTTCTAACACATCTTTTTCATGTGTTTTTTCTGGAATCGATAATAATTTACCCCTAACAGTAGCATAGACATCTTTAAATGTTGGATAATCACTAGAATTAAATTTAGAAAAGTCAGAAGTAAAATCAATTCCAAATCTTCGATAAGTCTCTTGAACTATTTCACTAAATATATTAATTGCATCTTCTTCAATCGAAGGATCATAATATTTCATAAAGGCTTTTAAAGTTTGTAATGTTCTTGTTAAAACAGTATAACCTAAACCTTGTTTTATTTCATCCTCATCAGCATCCATCACTATTTCTAGAGGATTAACCATTCCATACTCACCACCTTTACCTAAATCGATAAAGTCGCCACCGTATAATCTGGTCATTTCTTCTAATTCGCCTTCAGGATCAATAATTACTAATTGATAATCATTTCTTACATAACTGCGAAGTAATAATTTAGCAGCAGTACTTTTACCACTCCCAGAAGTACCTAAAATAATCATGTTAGCATTATTTCGATTATGCTCTTTTTTTATTTGATATAAGAATTGATTAAATAATATAACTCCTCCTGAAAAACCAACACCTAATAAAGTTGATAATCCAGGGTCTTTTATACTATCAAAGATAAAGGGAAACATCGCTGCGATTGTTGGCGCTGGAATAGGTGTTCCGATTCTCTTTTCAATTATTTGATTAGGATAAATAGGTAAAATAGATTTTAAAACCTTTTCTTGTTCAAATCTTAATGGAAAAGCTCTCATTTCCATGGCTTCTAAATAGTTTTTAATTTGCATTTTCTTATTAGTTAATTCATCTTCTGAATCAGCCGTAATCATTATATGCATTTGAAAATCATATATCTTAGACTGAGTTGAAGCTAACTGTTGAATAAAATATTCTAATGATTCATAATCTTGTCTAATTCGTTCTTGAATGGTTTTATCATTCTCTTCTTGATAACGAACTTTCAAATCAGCTATTTCTTTATTAATCATTTTTTGGATAGCTGAAAAAGGAAGTGGAATTTGTTTTATAACCACTTTTACTCCCGACATACTTGTTAAGTTAGATAAATATCCTGGAGATATAAATTTCGGATATGAAATAACAGTTAAAATAGTTGCATGTTTATCACTTATAATAAACCCGGCTGCTTTATATTCTAAACCTTTCGGTGCTATTTGTGCTTTTATATCCATATTAACTCATCACCGTCCCAAAAGTTGTTGTTTGGCCACCATTTAAGAAATTGTCTAAAATCATTCTTAAATCTTCATTAGTTGTTTGATAAGCATTAAGACTAGCTCCAGCTAAGGTATTAATTAAAGTACGAATTCTTTTTTGAATCATTTCATCTTTCTTTTCTCTAAATAAAATAAAATATTCAGTATCAACAACACTGTTATTCATAAACATATTTCCTTTATTAATATCTTCCATAATTAATTTTCTTTTAGCGGGATTAGAAACATTATTATAAAGTAATTCTAATTGTGATAAATAAACATTAAGATCTACTGGTCTATCAGCAACGATTGTCCAAAACTCATAATCTATAGTATTATAAACAATTCTTAAGTTAGCAATAATACTATCTTGTGTTTCTTGATCGAGAATAAAAATATTTTTAGGCATTATTTTGACTCCAGTTACTTTTAAACCATTGTCTAAGACAATCATACCATTTTTTATTTCCTTAACAGGAATATCATCATTGGTATATTTACTTTTTTTCATCTTCGCCATTAAAGAAGCACCAACCTTTCCATATAAATTTTCTTTTTTCCGTATAAAATCCAAATGCTGATGAAATGACTGTTCTTATATTATGATAATTTGGAACAGGCATTACGAGAAACCCAGCTATTAAAGCTGGTGCTAATGCAATTAATGCAACAACCCCATTACTTAAATCTAAAGATAAAAGT
The DNA here is from genome assembly GCA_964539185.1 of uncultured Muribaculaceae bacterium. GTDB lineage: Bacteria > Bacillota_I > Bacilli_A > RF39 > UBA660 > Faecisoma. Next base: position 6,147 of record CAZIFR010000036.1, read on the forward strand.
AAAATCGTCGTTACAGCTAAACCAATACTAAATAATATTAAATCAGTTTTATTAAACAAACCAAAAATTAGCATTGATTTCTTTGTATTAGCTGGAATCAAATAACTATTCATAGTATCACACCCTTTTTATTATTTTCCTGTTGGATCTTGTTCATTATATTTTTTAAACTTAATAGCATCTTGTGTTTCAGTATCATTATGATATTTTTTACGCATAGTTTCATGGACTGTTTCTAATCCTTTGGTTGCTTTGGTTGCTGAATCGTATGCATCATATAAGGCTTCAAAAGAAGCTTGATTTCCCGTTGGTTTTTGATAATAAGTTACACCATTAGCAATTACTTCACTATTTCCCATTCTCGCAGCCTGAAATGCTTTTGTAAATTCTTTTGTTTTTGCTTCTTGTTTATCTAATGCTTTTAGTGAGTTTTTAAATTCGTTAGATTTATATGCAAGGTCATATGGCATATCATCTACCCCATTAAAAGCGGTTTTTTTGTCATATCCATTGTCATTTAATTTTTTCCAAATTTGATCTCCACGTTGCCACTTTTCATGTATATCAGCAAATTCTTTTCCACCAGTAAATCTATCTTCACGTAATTTTTCTCTTTCTTTTGCATACATTTTATGAGCTGTATCTCCTTTATATCCTTCACTACCCATTAAACCACTATCACTAAATCTTTTACTAGCTTCAAGTCTAGTTGCATCCATTCTTTTTTGCATAGCACTTTTTGTATTAGCTAATGTTCTAGCACCAGAAGTAGTTAATTTATTTCCTATATCACTATCACCAAATAATTTTCCTAAACCAGATTTTGTACCGCCACCAATCAAATTAGCTAATCCTCTTCCTCCAGCTAAAGCAGCACCCCCGGCTAATACAGCGCCCGAAGAAAGTGCCCCACCAACTAAGGGAACTCCTCCAAGTTTCTTCAATGGACTTAAACTAAATTTACCATCTAATTTAATACCTAATAAATCTTGTAATAAGTTTGGCAATTGTTTAGCAAATAATAATGCTCCTAAAATAATAAAGACATTTACAAATAAATTTGTTTGTGATTCTCCGGTCGTGACTCTATTAATTGTTAATTCAGATATAACAAAGACCGAAAAATAAATGGCTAGTAATCGTACAAACAAATCAAGATAAGTGCTCATACAATTTTTGACCCATTTATCAAATACTTCTTTGCCTTTTTTAGGATCTATTCGTGAAATAATTGGAATTGGAGCAATTAACTGTAAAAATCCTAGTTTGACACTTCGAACAGCAATATCAAAACAAAAACCAATTAATACATATACAATAAAGCCGCCAGCGATTGTTGAAATCAACGGTGTATAAGACATTATAGGATTATCATTGGCATCTTTAGCAAAAACTAAATCCCAATCTAAATAAATATTAACACTCTGGGCTAGTTTTCCATATTTTAAAATTGGACTATACACATCTATTTCTTCATTAGTTAGTCCCATGCTGGTACTATTTAAACACTTTTCTGGATTTGATTCTGTATTATAAACAAAATCTTTACATTCAGCGTAGCGATCGGTATCAACATGATAAAAGGCTACTAAAGTTTGATAAGCCATCTGGTTTCCCGGATTAAAAGTTTGAGTAGCAGCTGGGTGACCAGCATTAACTCCTAATATTAATCTGCCTATAATGTTATCATCTAAAATTATTTTTTGTAAACTCATGGCTTGGTCAAAAAACCATGGTGTTAATACTAATAACACTAATGTTATTAAAATATTACTAACCATTTTACTAAAGCCTTTATTCTTATCAACAAAATCATCGGGATTTACAACATAAGTTAAAATCGAAAAAGAAACTTTAAATAACATAAAAATTCCTAAAATACCATATATTCTGTCAAAAAACGTTGCAAAAATACCGTCTGAAAAAATGGTAGTTTCAGAAATATCTACTAATAATGTATACACAGTTCCTATTAAACCAAACACTAGTTCATCTAGTTTAAAAAATAAAAATCTTAATACGGTAGCAAAAACACCCATATATATACCCACCTCAATTAATATACATTTATACTAAATACATTATAACATAAAAAAAAACAATAATAAATAGCTTTTATTATTGTTTCTTATAAAATTATTATTATTTTGCTTCTTCACATTTGTTACTTATAAAGCAATCTATACATCCAGTAATGTTTTGGCTGGTTGCGCCGG
>CAZIFR010000037.1:0-8333 GCA_964539185.1 uncultured Muribaculaceae bacterium
GACTAATGTGTGCCTATAATCTTATGAAGAAAAATATAAATTTTATTTTAGTAGACTCAAAAAAATTAGCAAGCAAAGTAAGTGCTTATACTACAGCTCAAATAAGTATTGCTCATGATTCGCTATATGATGATATAATGACAAAACATAATGATAAAAAAGCAATAGCATATTTAAAATCACAAATGGAAGGCTTAGATATAATTAAAGAAATTATTAAAACTGAAAAAATAGATTGTGATAGTAAAGAAGAAAGCACTATATTACATGCTAATTTAAATGAAAATATTAAAGTTTTAAAAAGACAATTTAAATTAATAAAAAAATATAATGACAATTGTGAATTGTTACCTTCAAATAAAAATAGTATCGATTTTAAAAAGGGAATTGAATTTAAAAACCAATTAATAATTAATCCTGTCAAATATATGATGAGTATTATTGATATATTAATTGAAAAAAACATTGCTTTGTATGAAAAATCGTTAGTAACTAAAATTAGAAAAAAAGATATGAATTATGAAATTGTAATTAATGATAAGCATATCATAACAGCTAAAAAAATTATTATGGCTTGTCATTATCCTTTTCTTAATCCTGATAATTTGTACTTTGCCAAAATATATCAAAGTAAATCATATGCTATAGCATTCGAAACAAAACTAAAGTTAAAAGCTAATTACGTTTCTTTAGACCAACCGTACTATTACGTTAGAACGTATGATGATTCCACTTTAATAATTGGTGGAAGTGATCATTTTACAGGAATAAATAACGATATTAATCAATGTTATCAAACTTTAATAAATAAAATATATCAATTCGATAAAGGTGCAAAGATTAAATATAAATGGGTTACTGAAGATTGTATGTCGATTGATTCCCTTCCTTTTGTTGGTCATTATTCAAATAGAAATCCTAATATTTTGATTGCAACCGGATTTCAAAAATGGGGTTTTACCAATAGTCATATTGCTGCTAAGAATATTACTAACATATTAATTAATAAAGAATATGATTTGTTATACAAACCAAAAAGATGGACTTTTGTCAAAGATATTAAAAGCACTTTTAGAATGGTTTCTCATAGTATAAATGGATTGATAGTGAGTAAATTGTTTGTAAAAAAGTATGAAATAGATAAAATAAAAATAGGTAGTGGAAAAGTTATGAAATATAAAAATCTTAATGTTTTAGTTTATAGGGAAAAAGAAAATAAATATGTATTCTTAAAAAATAAATGTACTCATATGGGTTGTTCTTTAATTTGGAATGATGTTGATAAAGTATGGGAATCTAAGTGTCATGGCTCTATATTTGATCAATATGGACGTGTTATTTATGGACCGGCTTTAAAGAATTTAGAAAGGCTTGATTTATAAAAATTAATAACAGATGTAAACAAAATTCATTAAATTAGAAAAAAGAGTTGTAATTATGTTTGTTTTGTGCTAAACTATTCAAAGTTTATTACTTATTTTGATATTTCTAGTTTTGAGAATTTTGAATAATTATATAAACAAATTCATAAGAAGGAGGTATCAAAATGGAAAAGAAAGACAAAACTTTAACTTGTAAAGATTGTGGAGCAGACTTCGTATTTACAGTAAGCGAACAAAATTTCTATGAAGAAAAAGGGTTTGAAAATGAACCGGGTAGATGTAAAGAATGTCGCGACAAGAAAAAAGCAACCCGCAGGAATTTTAATAACAGATATTAATTAAAATATAGGTTATCTAAAACTTAGTTTATCTAAGTTTTTTTGTAATTAAAAAGTGTTTCTTTAATATTTTTTTCATAACCTATTAATAAAGGGGGGATTATTATTAAGGATTTATGTTTTTTTCTTTTTAATATGCCGCCTCAAAATATTATTATTTTAGCAACAGTGCTTGGGCTTATTTTTTCAGATGATTTAAGTGCTAATGAACAAAAAACGCTTTAGGAAATTTTATTATGCTAATTGGTCAGGTTCTTGAGACTAGTGCTGCGCAATTACAGTTGTTAGAATCACAAAAAAATAGCCATAACATAAATAAAATGCAAATTGATATTGAAAAGATCAAACAAAAATTAAATATTATATAATAAAAGGTATATTTTATAAAAAACATATTAAAATACTAATGTCGGATTATAATTATGGGAAATTTTGTAAAATTAGCAATCTATTGCAAAGAGTGCTAATAATGTGATATAATTATAACAGAAAGGATGGGATATATGAATTTAATACCTAGAAGATTTTATTTAGATGATATTTTTGATGATTTTGTTTCAAAAAAAGAGGATATGAAATGTGATATTTATGAAAAAGATAATAAATATTATATTGAGATGGATATTCCAGGATTTGATAAAAAAGATGTCAAAATAGAAATTAAAAATGATTATTTAATTATTTCAGCAGAAAAACAAGAAGATGTTGAAGAAAATGATAAAAACTATATTCGTCGTGAGAGAAATTATGGTAAGTACGAAAGGTCATTTGCCTTAGGAGAAGTTGATAGTGAAAATATCGATGCTGAATTTAAAGACGGAATGTTAAAAATTGTTATTCCTAAAAAAGAAGAAACAGATAATCAAAAATTCATTGAAATAAAATAATATGCTAAAGAATTGTTCATTAAAATGAATAATTCTTTTTTTTATAAATATTTTTGATATAATAATTAAGGTGATTAAATGGAAAAGTTAATTTTAATTAAATACGGTGAACTTACAACTAAAAAAGGTAATCGTAATAGTTTTATTAATAAATTAAATGAAAATATTAAAACCAAATTAAATGGGATTGATCATGAAATTATAAAAACTAGAGACCGCATGTATATTAAATCAGTTGAGATTGATTTAGTGTTAACAAAATTAAAAAAAGTTTTCGGATTGCATAGTATAGTAATTGCTTATAAAGTTAATAATAATGATATAGAGTCAAATGTTTTAAGAATTTTAAAAAATATCAATTTTAAAACTTTTAAAATTGAAACAAAGCGAAGTAATAAAAAGTTTAATATTCCATCGATGGAATATAATAACATAATTGGCTCAACCGTTCTTAAAAACTTTGATTGCAAGGTTGATGTCCATAATCCTGATATAATTGTTAAAATTGAAATCAGGGAACAAACGTATATATATGTAGATGAAATAAAAGGAATTGGTGGATATCCTGTTGGTATTCAAGGGAAAGGATTATTAATGTTAAGTGGTGGAATTGATTCTCCCGTTGCTGGTTATTTAGGACTAAAACGCGGAATTAATCTAATATGTATATATTTTGATTCGCCACCACACACTAGTTTAGAAGCTAAAAAGAAAGTTATAAAATTAGTAGGTATTCTTAATGAATATGCTAATAATATTAAATTGTTAGTTATTCCTTTTACAAAATTACAAGAGGCAATTTATAAAAGTGTTGATATCGAGTATAATATTACCATTTTAAGAAGAATGATGTATTTGATTGCTCATAAAGTTTCTTTAAAATATAAATGTCAAGCTATTATTAATGGAGAAAGCATTGGTCAAGTAGCAAGCCAAACCTTAACAAGCATTAATGCTATTAATAGTGTAACCAATTTTCCTATTATTAGACCAGTTGCTTGTTTAGATAAATTGGAAATTATTGACATTGCAAAAAAAATAGGAACATATGAAACAAGCATTCTGCCTTTTGAAGATTGTTGTACTATCTTTGTTCCCAAACATCCAGTTATTAATCCAAAGATAAATAAATGTCTTGAATATGAAACAAAGTTTGATTATGAAAGCTTGATCGAAGAATGTATTAATAACATTGAAATTATTAATACTTTTGAAGATAATTACAATGATTATTTATAGCCATATATTACCATAAATATATTTCCCAAATGTGCGCATTATATAAGTGTACAGGAGGTGAAACTATGAATAACAAATCTACAGGTAAACTTGTTGTTCCTGGAGCTAAACAAGCTATCGATAAAATGAAATATGAAATTGCTAGTGAATTTGGTGTGAATTTAGGACCTGATGCAACAAGTAGAGCTAACGGAACTGTTGGTGGAGAAATCACTAAAAGATTAGTTCAAATGGGACAACAACAATTAGGCGGAAGTAACTACCAAGCTAAATAATTAAAGTAGATAGCACATATGCTATCTTTTTAGTTATTATTGTCATAATTATAATTTTAAAAAAAGCCACTATAATAGTGGAGGTGAATTTATGAATAAACTAGTTGCCCCTAGTTCAAAAGCAGCTTTAGAAAAATTAAAGTACGAAATTGCTAATGAGTTAGGGATTCATATGGGTGCAGATCAAACTTCTAGACTTAATGGAACTGTTGGTGGAGAAATGACTAAAAGGTTGGTAGAATTAGGAAAAACATATTATCAAAATACTAAATTATAAAATCTTATCGATTAATCCGTAATTTAGTGCTTCTTCAGCGCTAAGGTAATAATCTCTTTCGGTATCTTTTTCAATTATTTCAATATCTTTGTTAGTGTTTATAGATAAAATTTTATTTATTTTATTTTTTAATTTAATAATCCTTTCTGCTGCTATTTTAATTTCTGTCGCTTGACCCTGAGCACCACCTAATGGTTGATGAATCATAATTTCACTATTAGGAAGTGCATATCTTTTGCCGATTTTTCCACAAGAAAGTAAAAAAGCTCCCATTGATGCTGCCATCCCTAAACAGATGGTAGAAACATCGCTTTTAATAAAATTCATTGTATCATAAATGGCCATCCCCGAGGTTATTGACCCCCCGGGGCTATTTATGTATAAATTTATATCATTATGATTAATAGAGTCTAAATATAAAAGTTGAGCAACAACAATATTAGCAACGTTATCATCAATTTCTCCAGTTAAAATAATAATTCTATCTTTTAATAATCTTGAATATATATCATATGCCCGTTCACTATTGTTACTTTTTTCAATTATGGTTGGAATTAACATTTTATCATCTCCTATCACTAGGGTAGTCATATAAAACAAAAATATTCTAAAAAAGGAATGACAAAATTTTATTTTTTTGATAGAATGGTTATAGGATATGAAGGGATGATAAAATGGATAAATCAATTAACATGAGTAAGTTGATTAAAGTTGAGTTTAAAAATAAGGTAGTTAAAGAATTTCCTTTTGAAACTCCTTTAATTGAAGTGGCTAATAGTTTTCAAAATGAATACGATTATCCAATATTGTTGGCGAATGTTGATAATTCTATGACTGATTTATCAGGACTATTAACAAAAAAAGGCACGATTGATTTTTATGATCGAAGTAGTGTAATAGGTAATGCTGTTTATTCACGGGGATTACATTTTTTGTTAATTGTAGCTATAAAAAAGGTTTTAGGAAAAGATGCTGATGTTATTATTCAACATTCAATTGATAAAGGAGTTTTTTGTCAATTGTTAAATGGAGAATTAAACAAGCAAGTATTAAAAAAAGTCGAAGATCGAATGGTTGAAATTGTTAAAGATGATTATAAATTTATAAAATTAAGTGTTGCTAGAAAAGATGCTATTCAGTTTTTTAAAAAGAAAAAACAGTTAGATAAAATTAAGGTTTTAAAATATATAAGTAATACTTATATAAATTTATATCGATTAGATGAATATTATGATTATTTTTTTAGTGAATTACCATATAGTACAAAATGTTTGGATGAATTTAAATTAACTTATATTAAAGATAATGGGTTTGTATTAAGTGGTCCAACTATTTATAACCCGAGATTTACAGAAGATTATGTTCATCATGAAATGCTTTTTGATACATTCTTAGACTATACTAATATGGGCGATATTATTGGAATATCTAATGTTGCTGATTTAAATGAAATCGTTTCACAGGGGAAATATAACGATGTTATTCAACTTTCCGAAGCTCATTATAATAGTCAATTGTCTAAAGTGGCAGCGACCATCTATGAACAAAAGAATAGAATTAAGGTGATTTTATTAGCTGGTCCAACATCGAGTGGAAAAACGACTACTGCTCGAAAGCTATCAGTATATTTACAATCTAAAGGATTTAAAACACATAGTATTTCAGTAGATGATTACTTTTTAAACAAAAATGCGACGCCGAAAAATGAAAAAGGGGAATATGACTTTGAATCTTTAAAAGCAGTTGATATTGAATTGTTAAATAAACATTTATTAAAATTATTAGATGGAGAAAAGGTGTTATTACCTGAATATAATTTTATTTTAGGCGAACGAGAGTATAAAAAAAACTGGTTACAAATTGGCTCTAATGATTTAATTATTATCGAAGGACTACATGCTTTAGATGATGATTTAACAATGGCGATAGAAGATAAGAGTAAATTTAAAATATATATAAGTCCATTAACTCAGCTTAATATAGACAATCATAATAGAATTCATACATCTGATACTAGAAGATTAAGAAGAATTATTAGGGATAATAAATATAGAGGATATAATGTTTCGGACACTTTAAAAAGTTGGCATCGTATTTTAGATGGAGAGCAGAAATATGTGTTTCCCCATCAAGATAAAGCCGATGTCATAATTAATTCAGCACTAATTTATGAGTTGGGTGTTTTAAAAACATATGCGGAACCATTATTGTTTTCAGTTGATGAAAATGATGAAAATTATCCAGAGGCAATTAGGTTAATTAATTTTTTAAGGAATTTTTTACCAATTCCTAGTGATGATATTCCGATGGAATCAGTTTTAAGAGAATTTATTGGTGGAAGTTGCTTTCATTAAAAGGAGGAATAAAAAATGATAAAAGTAGCGATTAATGGTTTTGGACGTATTGGGAGATTAGTATTTAGGATTTTAGAAGAAAGTTCAGATTTTGAGGTTGTAGCAATTAATGATTTAACCGATGCTGAACAACTAGCTTATTTACTAAAATATGATAGTAATCATCGTAATTATAAAGTTGATGAAATCGGTTTTGAAGGTGATTATATCATTGTTGGTAATAGAAAAGTTAAAGTTTATAGCGAACTCGATCCTAGTAATTTACCATGGAAAGAATTAGAAATAGATGAAGTTTTCGAATGTACTGGCAAATATGTAGATGTCGAGGGTGCAACCAAACATATTACTGCTGGGGCTAAAAAGGTTATTATTTCAGCTCCTGGTAAAGGAGAAATGAAAACCGTTGTTTATAATGTCAATGAACATATTTTAGATGGAACTGAAACAGTTGTTTCGGCTGCATCATGTACAACTAATTGTTTAGCACCTGTTGTTAATGCAATTAATAACGAATTTGGAATTATTAAAGGATATATGACAACTGTTCATGCCTACACAAATGATCAAGTTATTTTAGACATTGCTCATAAAAAAGGAATTAAAGCACGTCGTGGTAGAGCAGGAGCGATGAATATTATTCCTTCTTCTACTGGAGCAGCCTCTGCTTTAGGTCTTGTTATACCTTCTTTAAAAGGAAAATTAGATGGGAGTGCTTTAAGAGTTCCAGTGGCAACAGGTTCTGTTGTTGATTTGACTTTAGAATTATCTAAAAATGTAACTATAGAAGAAATTAATAATGCTTTTATTAAAAATGCTGATGAAACTTTAAGATTTACTATGGACCCAGTCGTATCTTCTGATATTATTGGATCATCGTGTGGAGCATTAGTTGATGGATTATTAACTGATATACTAGAAGTTGATGGTAAACAATTAGTAAAAATAGTTGCTTGGTATGATAATGAAATGGGTTATAGTCATCAAATGGTTAGAACAGCTAGATATTTAATGAAGTAAAATAAATGAGTGAAATTTTCACTTTTTTTTATAAAACATATTTAAATCGCATTAGCAATGTTTTATGTGTATATTTTGTTTAAATTTGTAGTAATATTTTTATAATCATTATAAAACAAAGAATTTTTTTAGATAAAATAGTGTCAATAACTTTTGAAAATGTCTCAAAAATTTCTAAACATAGGCGTTAAGCATATACATGATTTGTATGTGCTTTTTGTAACTGCTTTTTGAAAGAAGATGATTTCCAAGGATGTGTCATTGGAGGAATATATATTCTTTTTTCTTTTGAAATATTTTCTAAGGCTTCATTTAAATTGACGGATATTTTTTTATGCTTTTCTAATTCTTTTAGTTGATATACTTTTTCATCGATTGTAACCATAATAGAACCATCAAAAGCTTCAATTACTAAACATTCTGTATGGGGTTTGAAACATATTAAATTATTAGTAGAATCATATGGCTGATAGTATTTGTTTTTAAATTTAATTGAATTACCATTATCGATTTTTCTTATTGAAAGAATAGCTAATGTATAATTTATCTTATTAGTATTTGGAG
>CAZIFR010000038.1:0-606 GCA_964539185.1 uncultured Muribaculaceae bacterium
TTAAAGTCTAGTTATATTATTATGTGGTTTAGAACTATAGATTAAATTGCTACCTTTACTTTTTAAATTAATTTCGATATAATGTTTAAGGTGATAAATGTGATTATTGATTTAATGCGATTAAAAGTTGGATTAGACGAATACATTGATGTAGATATTAATTATTCATTTACAAAAGATGATTTAATTAATACTAATATTTTAGAATTAAATAATTGTAAAATAATTGGGACAATAAGTAACCAATATGATGATATTTATCTTGATTTAACGATAGATGGGGTTATGGTTTTACCTTGTGCCATTAGTTTAAAACCTGTTAATTATCCCATAAATAGTAAAATAACGGGAAGTATTAGTGAATTATATCCGAAAAATGATATAAATGTTGAAAATACTATTGATATTTTTCCGATTATATGGGAAAATATTGTACTGGAGATACCTTCTCGTATTGTTAAAGATAATTCAAATATAAAAACAAGTGGAGATGGATGGAGCTTAACGTCGGAAGATGAATTTGAAAATCAGTTAAGCGCCTTAAAAAATATAGATATGGAGGAAGAAAGATGAGTACACAGGATTTTAAACCTATCAAAGTAGGAA
>CAZIFR010000038.1:616-8042 GCA_964539185.1 uncultured Muribaculaceae bacterium
ATTTTTCCGATTATATGGGAAAATATATTAATGGAAATTCCCCTTAAAGTAGTTTCAGATGATCTTTCAGATGTTAAAACGTCTGGTGATGGTTGGAAATTAGTAACCGAAGATAAAGAGGAAAAATATTGACAAATATAGGAGGTGTTATAAATGGCTGTACCATTTAGGAAAGTTAGTAAAACCCGTGGACGTAAAAGAAGAACTCATTATAAAATAAGTGAAAATGCCACTATTAAATGTCCGAAATGTGGAGAAGAAATTAGACCACACAGAGTATGCTCTAAGTGTGGAACTTATAAAGGTAAAGAAGTAATTAAAAACAGCTAAGCTGTTTTTTAATTTGTATATCTCATATTTTCATTAGAAATATTAAAAATAATACCCACCATTATCATATAACTTAATAATGAAGAACCTCCATAACTTATAAATGGTAATGTTATTCCTGTTATTGGCATTAAACCAAAGGTCATGCCAATATTTTGAAATTGTTGATAGATTAACATTCCAACAATACCAGCAATAATATACTTATGAGTTAAATTATTATTTTTAATAGCTAGAAGAATAAGTTTAATATCAAAGAAAATAAATAATGAAATAAGAAAAAAACTTCCAATATACCCAAAATTATTACTAAAAACGGCAAAGATAAAATCGGTTTGAGCTTCAGGAAAATAATTAGGAGTATTGTTAATTCCCATTCCTAATAAGCCACCGGAACCAATAGCTGTGATGCCATTTTCTAATTGATAACCACTTCCCTTAGACCAATCTAATAGCCTATCAACTCTTAAGAAAAAGGAAGTACCAAAGATGTTTATAAATAAATTAGTGTTGATAAAATAAATAATTAAAACAATTCCGATTAAGAAAAAAAGAATTGAAAAAACAATAATAAACCATCGATATCTGATTCCAGATATAAAAAGCATTACCAGGGTGATAATTAAGTATATTATAACAACTCCAGTATCAGGTTGTAAAAAGGTTAAAAAACTAGGAATTAAGACGACTATTGCTACTTTTATTAAAAAAATAAATTCTTCTTTAACCGTTGGATTTCGGTAATCGGTCTTAAATTGATTAATCATTGACCCAATCGTAATTATCAAAATAATTTTCATAAATTCACTTGGCTGAAAAGTACCTATTCCAGGAATCACGAACCAGCATTTAGCGTTATTTATGGTAGGGGCAAAGAATAGTAATGCTATTAATAAAATAATGCCAATAGTATAAAAAATCCAAATATTTTTAAAAATGAATTTATTACCAATAAACATTACAAAGTAAATAACGACAAATCCCAAAATATACCATAATATTTGTTTGAAAAATAATGAGTTATCACCGATTAAATATTGAGCGCTTCTAATTGTAACCGTGCTTAAAATAAAAAATAAAAATAAAATTAGAAGTAACCATTTTTCAACTTTATATTGAGAAACTTTTTTCATTTAATCACCATTATTATCTTACACTAATTATGTAAAATATTCAAATATTACTTTTATTTTTTTAAAAAATATAGTATACTTGATATTAGGTGATATCATGGAAAATTTTTGGCAGTATATAATAATAATAGTATTTTTAACCTTAATTGCTATTTCAATTATAAAATCACAACAAAAGGATTTTAAATTGGATGCTAATAAATTAATAGGGTATCTAGGTGGAAAGAAAAATATTATTAATTATGAAGTCAATAAATCTAGATTTATTGTAACAGTAGAGGATACATCAATTGTTAATAAAGATGGTATTCAAAAAATGGGTGCTCAAGGTATTGTCGAGATAGACAACCAATTAAAGATTATTTTTGGCGATAAAGCTGTTAAAATAAAAAAATATATCGATGATTTAAAGTAGAAAAAAAATTCTACTTTTTTTTGACACAAAGCGACATTTTTCAACAATATAAATAGTGTACAATATAGTTGAGGTGAAAATTATGAATTTGTTTAAAATAATTGCTTTTGACATGATAATTATGCTTTTTCCATTATTGCTTTACTTGTTTTATGTAATGTATAGTCAATCAATGAAATTAAAAGTGAAAAATATTTTTTTTGACTTTGCCATCGCTTCATCTATTTATTTACTTATTCAGTGTAATAATTATGACTATGAGTTTATTATTTTATTGAATATTCCTTTAATTATTGCTTACTTAAAAAAGAGATATATAACTGGAATTATCATCTCATTATTTTTAATTTTCTATCATCAATTTGCTGGATATGTATATATTGAATTTATTATTTTATTTTATGAATTATTTTATTTGTTATATTTATATTATGTAAAAAGGAAAAAGCCCAATCTTTATTTTGTCGATAACTTTGTTATTTTTCAAGTAATATTTAGTTATTTATATTTTATATTATATAAGAAAAACGATATCGATTATTTATATAAAATGAGTTTGATTCTTTTATTATTTATTTTTGTTGTTTATGTAGTTATTTACATTTTTAAAAAAGGTGAGGATATTGTGTGCCTTCATCTTAATATTAAAGAATTAGAAAAAGACAAACAAATTAGAACTTCCCTTTTTAAAATTACTCATGAAATAAAAAATCCTATTACTGTTTGTAAAAGTTATTTAGATATGTTTAATATAAATAACAAGGAACATGAGAAGTTTATTCCTATCTTGAAAGATGAAATAAATAAAATCCTAATATTATTACAGGATTTTTCATCAATGAATAAGATTAAAATTGATAAGGATTTATTAGATATCAATTTATTACTAGAAGAAACAATATATCAATTAGAATCATATTTAAATAAAAATCAAGTTAGATTAGATTGGCAATTAATTGATGATGAAATATTTGTCGAAGGTGACTATAATCGATTAAGTCAAGTTTTTATAAACATCATTAAAAATGCTTTAGAGGCCAATAGTAAAAACATTAAAATTAAAATGAGTTTAAATAAAAATAAAGTTAAGATTAACATTATCGATGATGGATGTGGTATGGATAAAGTACTATTAGAAAAATTTAAAGAACCCTTTTTTACAACAAAAAAAGAAGGTACTGGTTTAGGAGTATCTCTTTCTAATGAAATAATCGAAGCTCATGGTGGAACTATTTCGTATGATTCAAAACGAGGAATAGGAACAACCGTTACGATTCTATTAAATTTGTTTGACTATAAGTAGTTTCGACAAATATTTCTTTATTAAATTTATGGTAGTCGGTATTATAACTTTCTAGCGTTTCGGTATCAATTAAGAAAAATTCATCAATTAATATGGGTTTTCCATTAGTAATGGGATCATCCCAAGTTAAATCTAGATGGAGCCAGTTATTATCGATGTTAACCAAATTCCATATATGATATTCACTAGAAATACGATAGTTAGGAACATTTAATTGATCTAAAAAAACAGACATAACATCGGTATACCCACCACATAATGATTTGTTATAAAAAAGTGGTCCTATAGCATTGTGGGAACGATGATAAATATCATCTAAATCATTATCGATATAGTCACTGTCATAAGAAACGTTATTAATTATATAATCATGAAAAGCTTTGATTTTTTCAGTATTATTCATATCTTTAGTGATAATATTATTTTCAATTTGTTTTATTTTATTATTTATTCTTTCGATATCGATGTTTAAATAAGTTTTTTCAACATTAATAGTAATTTTTTTATAAGTAGTAATTACAATAGATAGTTTACGATAACTATTAAAAGGATGAACAAAGTTATTAATATATGTAAATGAGTTGTTGTTACTCATTTCGTTCACATCATCGATACATTCTTTATAATCACAAAAAAAATAAAATGATGTATTGCCATAGTTTAAACCAGTAAAAATGATATTATACAAATGTTGTTTGGTTTTGGCATAAAAATTATCTGTTGTTTGGACATTGACAAAATTATAATCTAAATCATAATTATTGTTTTTATTAATTGTAACCCCTTCAGAAAAAAAGAATTGTTTAACTGCCCAGTTAACTATGTCGTTGCGATAGTAAATAATTGATAATAAAATAATAATTAGAAAACTAACTTGTATAATCTTTTTCATATGTCACCTATTTTAATTATATATTAATAATTATTAAAAGTAAACCACAGTTCTAAATAAAAAAATAAATGTTAATCGATAGCATTTACTTTTTTTGTTAAACGAGATTTATTTCGAGCAGCATTATTTTTTTTAACGATCCCTTTACTTACAGCCTTATCAATTCTTTTTGTTGCTGCTTTTAATTCCTCATTAGCTTTATCTTTATCTTTATTAATAACAGCTTTTTCAACATTTTTAATAGCTGTTCTCATACTTGATTTAAAATTATTGTTACTTTCCTTTTGTTTAGCAATAGTTAGTATTTTTTTCTTTGCATTTTTCATATTAGCCATCTTAGTTTCACCTCCAAGTTCTTTAAATCATTACTATTTTAACAAACAAATACTAAAAATGCAACAGTTTTGAATAAAATAATCACCTTATGCTAAAAATAATTGTGGTGATAAAATGGGTCATAAAGTAGATTTAAGCAAATATAAAGTAAGAACCGATTTAGCGATAGAAGCGATTAATAAAAAGACAGTTGGTATTGATAGTAATATATCTCTTGAAAATGGTGTTAAGATTACAGATGTTTTTATCGATGAAAAAGGTAGTAAGGAAATTAATAAAAAAGTTGGTAAATATGTTACGATTGAATTTGATGATATAACTGATCATGATAATAGTTTGATAACAGAAAAGGTGTTTACTAAAGAATTAATTAAAATATTAAAGTATTTAAAGATTAAAAATGATGCATCGTGTTTAATTATTGGGTTAGGTAATGCTAAGTCAACACCGGATGCTTTAGGGCCTTTGACAATTAATAATATTATTGTTACTAGACATTTATTCGAAATAAAGCAGGTTGGAGAAGGATTTAGAAATGTTTCCACTTTTATACCTGGAGTCATGGGGATGACAGGTCTGGAAACAAGTGATACTATTTTAAGTATCGCCAATCATTTTAAACCTGATTTTATTATTGTTATTGATGCTTTAGCGAGTCAATCATTAGATCGAGTTAACAAAACTATTCAAATGACAGATACGGGAATCCATCCAGGAAGTGGAGTTGAAAATAGTCGGAAAGAAATTAGTTTTGACACATTAAACATTCCTGTAATAGCAATTGGTGTTCCAACTGTTGTCGATGCTGTTACGATTGTTAGTGATACAATAAATTATATGTTTAAACATTATTCTTATTTAAAAAAGAATATCGACAATCCTTTAAATAAACTTGTTATTTTGCCGAATTATTTAAAAAAGGAAGTAGATATAAATAATGAGGACAAAAAAACATTGTTAGGAGTAGTTGGTACTTTGAGTGATAGTGAGATAAAAAGATTAATATACGAGGTCCTAACGCCAATTGGATACAACTTAATGGTAACTCCCAAAGAAGTTGATTTTCTAATGGAAAAACTTAGTATAGTTATTGCTAATGGTATTAATTCAGCTTTACATACCAATGTCTAGAAACTTAATTGTTAGATAAGTAGTTAAGCAACTAAATTAGTCTACTAATTTTAAAATCTTTTGATAATAAAACAAAGGATATATAATAATTATGTAAATAAGAAATGTTGTTCTTTTATTTTGTTGCTAAATATAATTTACCATGTTATGATTTAAATAATTGTAGGTGAAGTTTTAATGAAAAAATTATTTAAAATTAAAAGAAAAAAATTGAAACTAACAACCTTTGCTTTTACATTAATTGAGCTTATCGGTGTAATTATTTTATTAAGTATGCTAGCTTTAATTGCTATTCCGAGAGTTATTGAAGAAATAGAGAAAACTAAAAATTTAGCGACGGATCAACAAATAAGTGTATTAAAAGAAAGTGGATTATTATACTCTGTTAAATTTGATTTGGGATATGAAGATAACATAACTAAAACAATTGATTTTGATACCTTGGTGAACTCAGGGTTTTTAAAAGAGGAGACTATTTTAAATGAAAAAGGAAATCGTATTGAAGGTTGCCTTAAATATAAATGGTTTAATAATTCTAATCAATATGAATTTTGGTATGATAAGGAATGTATTGATGTATTATATGATGATATCAACCCAACTGTTGTATTTAGTGTTGTTGGGGAGCCGTTTAATGCTAATGGCTGGGCGAAGACTGACTTTTATGTTAGTATTGAAGTATTAGATTTAGAAAGTGGAAGTCATAGTTATAAATGGTGTAGTGGTATTAATGACTGTGAACCAGTATCTTTAGTAGAAGAAAGCAGTGGGAATGTATTAATATCAACTGAGCATGATGATATTGTAGTATGTGCTATAGGTTATGATGTAGTAGGTAATGCTTCAGAAAAAACATGTGGTGAATCATATAAACTAGATAAAACAAATCCTGTTTTGGAAGGCATAAATGATTTAATCGTAAATAAAGAT
This sequence comes from uncultured Muribaculaceae bacterium, assembly GCA_964539185.1. Taxonomy (GTDB): domain Bacteria; phylum Bacillota_I; class Bacilli_A; order RF39; family UBA660; genus Faecisoma. The sequence goes on from CAZIFR010000038.1 coordinate 7,087, forward strand.
GATATTGTTGATTTAACTTTAGATATAATAGCAAGTGATAGTGTAAGTGGCATTGATGGAACATATAGTTATAATCCAACTAGTGTTGATACGTCAATTGCTGGAACAACTAATATAACTTATAGTGTTAGTGATATGGCTGGAAATGAAACAATAATAACAAGAAAGATAATCGTCGATGCTGAAGCGCCAACAGTAATATATACAGCATTAGGTGATAAGATAAATGCTAATGGTTGGAGTAAGGAAGACTTCTTTGTTGAAGCGTTATTAGTAGATAGATCAGGACTTGGAATAAGAACAGCCAAATGGTGTAGTACAACAAATGATACATGTACACCAATAGCAGATATGGTAGGAAGTAGTATGACACCATTAATAAGTACTGAAAGCAATAATAATCGGCTCTGCATCCAAGCTACTGATAACAACAATAAAACAAGTGAAGGAATATGTAGTAATGCATATAAACTAGATAAAGTAAAACCAGTAGCAGGAACGATAAATGTAAGTAGTGGGACCTTAGGAACTAACAGCTGGTATAGAACCAATGTAACACTAAATAGTACAAATGGCAGTGATGCGTTATCTGGTCATAATACAACAACTCTTAATATAAGTAGTATCACAAGTAACACAACAGGAACAACAGTAACTGTAACAACAACTGATAAAGCAGGGAATATTAGTAATAATACTAAAGTAATTAAAATAGATAAAGATTCTCCAAATGTATCGTTTAGTACCAATGGCAACTCTACATATAAGTCAAGTCATAATACAACAGTAACTGTAAGTGATGCCTATAGTGAAGTGAATACAAGTAGTTTAAAATACATATGGAGTACTTCAACAAGTACTCCAAGTGAAGGAAGTTTTAGTTCCTCGTTCTCAAATGGTGGAAGAATAACTAATTCAAGTGGAGTAAATGGCGGATACTACTTATGGATTTTAGC
>CAZIFR010000039.1:0-7942 GCA_964539185.1 uncultured Muribaculaceae bacterium
TATATGAAAAGCATTCCAGAAAGCAATTATAATTTATTTAAACATTTATTTAAACCTGATAAAAATAATATGTCAGTGATTGTTTTTGAAGCGGTTGAGAACCCTCATCAAATTTTAGAAATGGTCAAAACGCAAAGAATAAAATTAAATCCAAACCAACCCCTTAATAATGACCTTAAAGAAGATCAAACAGAAGTAAAGGTGGGAGGTCAGCATATTATTGTTTATAATAATCCTAAACGAATTTGGTTATTATTTATTGGAATAATAATAATCTTATTGATATTTCCCATTTTTAATATATTCCATACTTTAAAAGTATGGAATAACTATACGAAGATAAATGCTACAATTATAAATATTGATAGGCATGTTCTTGATGTTAAAAATAACAATATAAAATATTTTGTGGATATCTCCTATGTTTTAAATGAACATTATTATGAAAGTGTTATTACAAATGATAAATGTTATTTGAAATCAATTCAATCAGATTCATTTGCTACTATTCATTGTAATAAATATGATAATCGATTTAACAAAATGAAAAATAATGATAAACTTGATGTTTATGTAAATCCTGACAATCTAGTTGATATAGAATTTATACCAACTTTAATTTCTAATATGAATCTTATTTTATTACTTTTTGGTATTATTAGTGGTGCTTTTTTAATACCATTACTTAAAGCTAGAAAATTAAGAAAAGAGAATCCAGTTTAATTCTTGAAAATGAATATCCTTTATAATAACCTTTTAAATATAACTGCTTGTTAAGTTAATATTTATAATGCATGTAAAATATTATAGTTCTTTTATTTTATGTAAAAATATGATAAAATAATAGTAGGACGTGATAAGGTGCTTAAAGTAAGTAATTTAGAATTAAGATTTAATACAAAAACATTATTTAGTGGTGTTAATTTAGAATTTAAAAGTGATAACTGTTATGGAATTATTGGTGCTAATGGCAGTGGGAAATCAACTTTTCTTAGAATATTAAGTGGTCAACTTGAATCGACTAAAGGAGAACTTATCTTAGGTAAGGGCGAACGAATTTCTTTTTTAAAGCAAAATCATAATGAATATGATGATTTTTCCGTTATCGATACGGTTATTATGGGTAATGATCATTTATATAGTATTATGAAAGAAAAAGATGCTATCTATAGTAAAGAAAATTTTACTAATGAAGATGGAATGAGAGTGGCATTCTTAGAAGAAGAATTTGCTAATTTAAATGGTTGGCAAGCTGAAAGTGATGCAGCCATTTTATTAGCTGGCCTGGGACTTACTAATGCTCATCATCATTTAATGATGCGAGAGTTAAAAGATGCTGATAAAATTAAAGTTTTATTAGCCAGTGCTTTATTTGGGGAACCAGATGTCTTACTTTTAGATGAGCCGACTAATGGTTTAGATGACAAAAGTAAAATGTGGTTAGAAGAGTTTTTAATTAATTTTAAAAATACTGTCTTAGTTGTGTCACATGATCGGCATTTTTTAAATAAAGTTTGTACTTACATGGTTGACATTGATTTTGAAAAAATAACCTTATTTGCTGGAAACTATGATTTTTGGTATCAATCTAGTCAGTTACTTCAAAAACAAATGAAAGAATCAAATAAGAAAAAAGAAGATAAAATGAAAGAATTAGAAGAATTTATTAGACGATTTTCAGCTAATGCATCAAAATCAAAACAAGCTACTTCGAGAAAAAAATCATTAGAAAAAATTGTCTTAGATGAAATTAAACCATCTAATCGTAAATATCCCTTTATTAATTTTGAATTCGAAAAAAATGTTGGTAAAGAAGTTATTAGCTTATCTAAAATTAATTATAGTATTGGTGATAAAGTAGTATTAAACAACTTTAATCTAACCATTTTTCCTGATAATAAAATTGCTTTAATAGGTAACAATGAAATTGCCAAGACCGCTTTAATGGATATAATTTCTGGTAAGATAAAACCAGATAGTGGAGAGATAAGAATTGGTTCTAATGTAAAAATAACTTATTTTGAAAAAGATCATCAAGTTTATTTTAATAAAAATATCAATATGATTGATTGGTTAAGAGAATACTCAGAAAATAAAGATGAAAGCTTTGTTAGAGGATTTCTAGGAAGAATGTTATTTTCTGGTGATGATAGTCTGAAAAAAGTTAATGTTTTATCAGGTGGCGAAAAAGTTAGGTGTATATTCTCTAAAATGATGTTAGAAAAGGGTAATTTTCTGCTTTTAGATGAACCAACTAACCATTTAGACATTGAATCAATTACCTCTTTAAACGAAGGCTTAAAACGATTTAATGGGGTAGTAGTTATTTCGACTTATGATATCGAATTAATCGAAACAATTAGCAATCGATTAATTGAAATTAAGTCCGATGGTACATACCGTGATAAACAAATGGAATATCAAGAGTATATTGACAAATTTGGAATAGGGGAATAAGATGAAAATAGTTAAGATTAATGAAAATATTTTTAGGGAATACGATATTAGAGGAATTTATGATATCGATATAAATATTGATGTTGCTTATACAATCGGACGCAGTTTTGGTTCTTATATAAAAAATAAACAAGTCATTATTGGCTATGATAACCGTACTTCGTCACCAATTATTGCTGAAAATTTAATTTTGGGTTTGATTGAAAGCGGCTGCAATGTTATTAATTTAGGTTTAGTTACTACTCCAATGTATTATTATGCTAAGAAAAAAAATAATATTGAATCAGGTATTATGATAACTGCTAGTCATAATCCTAAAGAGTATAATGGTTTTAAAATATCTTTTGATATTATTGGTAATGCTTATGGACATTTAATTAAAGATTTTAAAGATTTCACTAATAAAGGACATTTTATTTCTGGAAATGGCCGTATTACTAATTTAGATATTAAAAATGATTACTTAAATTTAATAAAAGACAGTATTAATTTAGGTCCTAAAAAAATTAAATTAGTCGTTGATTGTGGTAATGGGACGGGCTCGATTATTATCAAAGATATATTAGATTTGTTTGATATTGAATATGAGCTATTATACTGTGAATCTAATCCTGAATTTCCAAATCACGAACCAGATCCAGCGGTTTATAATAATCAACTCGATTTAAGTGAACAAGTTTTAAAATTAAAATACGATTTTGGTTTTGGAATAGATGGTGATGCTGACCGTGTTGGAATTGTTGATGAAAAAGGCAATATTATCGCCGCAGATATTTATCTAGCATTGATATACCGTGATTTAAGTAATAAGATCAAACCAAAAAAAGCTATTTATGATGTTAAATGTAGTAAAACGTTAATCGATGAATTAGACAAGTTAGGTTATGAACATATGATGTACCGAACTGGTAATTCCTATATGAATATGAAGATAAATCTAGATAATTATCAATTTGGGGGAGAATTTTCTGGTCATATTTGGTTTAAAGATAGATTTCCTGGTTTTGATGATGGAATATATGCGGGACTTCGAGTATTAGAAATTTTATCCCATAGTGATATAACTTTATCAGAATTATTAAATGGTATGAATAAATATTATTCGACAGAAGAAATTAAAATCCCAACTGATGAAGTTAAAAAATTTCAAATTGTTGAAGAGATAAAAAAATATTGTCATTATAAAAAATATAAATATAATGATATTGATGGTATTAGAGTTGAATTTGATAACTCTTGGGCCTTAGTAAGAGCAAGTAATACGGGACCAAACATTATCGTTCGGTTTGAAGCAAATAATCAAGAAAGATTAAAACAATTACAATTAGAATTTATGGAAGAAATTAAGAAGCATTTATAAGAAGGGTGATGAAATGAAAATATTTGTTATGGGTAATGTCACATATGATATTACAATGCCTATTGAACATTATCCAGTTGAAAATACTAAAAATAGAATTCATGAAATAGTAGAATGTGGTGGGGGACCTTCGGGAACAGCCGCTTATCTTTTAGGAAAATGGGGAGCAGATACTTATATTGCTGGAATGATTGGTAATGATTTATATGGTGAAAATTTATTAAAAGAATATGAGATAGTTAATGTTAATACTAAATATTTGGAAGTGAATAATAAACATATAACATCATCAGCTTTTATATTAGCTAATAGAGAAAATGGATCGAGAACGGTATTTTCTTATAAACCTACCGATATGAAAATGAATCCTTTTACCCTTGATTTTAAACCTGATATTATTTTAATTGATGGTCAGGAATATGAGCGTAGTCTTGAAATTTTAAACCAATTTCCTGACGCAATTAGTATTATTGACGCTGGACGGGATCGAAAGGAAATAGTAGAATTATCTAAAAAAGTTACATGGTTAGTTTGTTCAAGAGAATTTGCTGAAAAAGTAACCTCTTTAAAAGTTGATTATGATAATTTAAACACTTTAACTGAAATATATAATAAAATGAAAGAAATATTTAAAAATAATATTGTTATTACATTAGAAGCTAAAGGTTGTTATTATAATTACGAATTAATTCCGTCAATTAAAGTAAAAGCAATCGATTCTACTGGAGCTGGAGATATTTTTCATGGTGCATTTACATATTATTTATCAAAAGGATATGATATTAAAAAAATATTGAAATTATCAAATATTGCTGGGGCTATTTCTGTTACTAGAATTGGCACCAGACATTCTATTCCAACTCTAGAAGAAATGGAATATGTCTATAATGAATTTAAATAATATTATATTTATAGATAATTTAGCTACTTTAGATCTTCATGGCTTAGATTATGATACTTCTAGAATATTAATTAATGATTTTATTTTAGACAATTATAAAATGAAAAATGAATTTATTGTTATAATACATGGTATTGGTAAGGACATAATAAGAAAATGTACCCATGCAGTACTTAGTAAAAATAAGTATGTTAGTGAATACAAATTGTTTTGGAATAATGCAGGGTGTACGGTTGTGAAAATTAAAATTTGACATTTTTTGAAAATATGCTATAATATGCACCAAGAGCGGAGAATTTTAGCATTTTTTGAAATTTATAAAGGGGGAATTTATATGTACGAAGAAAGAAAAAACTTTTCGATTAAAGATACTGTTATCCAATTATTTTTAGTGGTTTTATTTGTTTTTATAATGATTTGGTTGTTTCCAACTAAAAATTATTTAGCAAACACATATGCTACTAAAGACGATGTTAATGTAGCAATTGACGAGGCGCTAGATTCTAGATTGGAATTTTTATATGGCCGTGTTTATGCAGATAATATTGCAACAATGCAAACGGCTGCTACTAATTATTTTACTGATAGTAGAATGCCAAAAACGGTTGGGGATTCTATTAAAATTACTTTAGAAGAAATGTTAAGTAAAAAACTTTTAGTTACTTTTAAAGATAGTAATAATAAAATTTGTGATTTAGAAGATTCATATGTTAAGGTAACTAAGATGGATGAAGAATATGAAATGAGAATTAAACTTAATTGTTCTGATTATTCTGATTATGTTATTGTTTACTTAGGTTGTCATGATTATTGTAATGATTGTGATAAAAAGCAAACGACAACGACAATTAAAAAACAAACAACTTCAAAACAAACTGAAAAAAAACCAACACCAGTTGTTGCTAAAAAATATAAATATCGTTTAACAACTCAAAATGAATATTCTAATTGGAGTAGTTGGTCATCATGGTCTACTAATTCAGTTAGTAGTAGTGTAACAAAACAAGTAGAAATGGACATTAGAAAAATCTCAACAGATGGCTATCAAGGTTATGGAATTATTGGTTATGAGAGAGTTTATTCATGCGATAAGTATCCTGGATATAAACCAGTAGAAGGAAATCCTTCTAAATGTGTGAAGATAACAAGTGGCTATATTCCTACAAAAGATACTCAGCTAGCTACTGAAATTACTGATACGAAAGCTGCAACAGCAACAACAACTGGTGGGGGCTATACTGCATGGGCATATCAAGGAGATGTTACTTCAAATACTGCTTTATCTACTTCTGTTAGCTCAAATAGTACAGTGAGATATACTTATATTAGTCATAAAACAACTTATGATTGTAATAATGCATGTAAATGGATAACAACATATACATATAAAAAAGAAACACGTAGATATGTATCAGGGAATACAACATATTCATGTAGTAAATATCCTGGATATACTTTATCTGGTAAAAATTGTGTTAGTACAACATATTCATGTAGTAAGTATCCTGGTTATACATTAAGTGGTAAAAATTGTGTTGGAACTATTAATAAATATTATGAATATTCTAGTTCATTACGAACAGCTGAATTAGTTATTGATTATAGTAGACCAATATATGGTTCAACAGGTTATTATTCAACAACTAAAAAAGTCACATATTATCGTTATAGAACTCGTAAATTAATTAGCAAAGCTAAAACAGTTTATGAAGTTAGTAATAGCGCTAATGATAAGACATTATTAAAATTAGGATATGTTTTAATTGGAGAAGTATAAGAAGTGTAAACCACTTCTTTTTTCTTTTTGATTTCGTTGACAAATGTAAATAGCTATGATAACATTAAATTATAAGATAGAGAGCAAAGGTGACCATTATGAAAGAAACATATTTATTTGAGTATACCAATGAAAATGAATTCAAAAAATATGAACGCTCATTAAAAAAATATAATATGCTTGCATTTAAAAAACTATATTTTTCATATTATCCATCATTAAAAGAAGGAAAATTCATTGGTGAACTAGTGGCTAGTAATGAAAGTTCTAAAACAAAGTCTTATGAACTTAAATTGCCAACCGATATATTATTTTCTAAAGTCCATGGAGATATAAAATTACATTATGCTGTCTATGAAATAGAAAAAATTGTTATATTAGATAAAATCACTCCAGAAGGAATATTATCAGAAGGTCATCAATCAGAACTAACTACCTATAAAGGAGTTATGATTTCTAAAGCAAATCATGATAAAGATATATTTAAAATTAATTTACTTAATATGATTCAAAAATAAAAATACTAGAAATTAATTATAGTATTTAAGGCTGTTGACACATTTGTTAATAGCTTTTTTATTACAATAAATGTATATTATAATATATATAACCTACGATCGGTTCGCAAGTTGTTTCATTTTCATTTGGTGCCAGTTAGATAAAGGTGTGGCCCCTTATCATTTTAGATTTCAATATAAAGTATTATTTATTGCCTTTGCTTACTTTTCTACAAATTAAATCATACCATTTTTTATCTCTGTCTTTTTCTTCAACAATATAACTTTTGAAAATATTAAAATTATTTTTTTTTATAAGTTTTTCAAAAGATTGTTTAGTATATTGATGTCGGTATTTTTTAATTTTATAACTATATTCTTCTATATTGTGAACAGAAGTTCCAATAACTAAATAACCATCATTTTTTAACCATGAATATATTTTGTTAAGTAATAAATTGGCATCTTTTAATGGAAAGTTATGAATAACAGCCATCAAGAAAATTATATCAAATATATCTATAACTCTTAATATCTCTTTGTAATGCTTTCTAAAACTACCTAAAATACATACCCTCATGACTTCTTACTCCTTCTATCAAATTATATAATAAATAAAAAAGTAAAACAAGTTTTAGGGAATAAAAAATGGGATTTATTTATCCCATAAAAACATTCTAATTGGTGCGGGTGAAGGGACTTGAACCCCCATGCCGTAAGGCGCTAGATCCTAAGTCTAGTGCGTCTGCCAATTTCGCCACACCCGCAAATGGTGGACTCTGTAGGACTCGAACCTACGACCGCCCGGTTATGAGCCGGATGCTCTAACCAACTGAGCTAAGAGTCCGCATAAGTACTTAATCATATTATCATATTTAAAAATATTATGCAATATATTTTATAAAAATATTGTTTTTATATTATTTTATTGAAATTTTTACTTGTTTTAG
>CAZIFR010000040.1:0-7419 GCA_964539185.1 uncultured Muribaculaceae bacterium
ATTAGAGTTTTAGGTGGAAGTAAAGTTAGGGCAGGAAATATTGGTGATAGAGTTGTTGGGACTGTAAAACAGGCTACTCCTAACGGAACAGTATCAAAGGGAAAAGTTGTTAGAGCTGTAATAGTTAGAAGTAAGTTTGGAACAAAAAGATCTGATGGTTCATATATAAAATTTGATGATAATGCTTGTGTCATTATCAAAGAAGACAAAAGTCCAGTAGGAACTCGTGTTTTCGGACCAGTAGCACGTGAATTACGTGATAAAGATTTTATGAAAATTGTATCACTAGCTAAAGTGTTATAGGAGGAAATTATGAACTTTAAAACAGGAGATAAAGTAGTTGTAATTGCTGGCAAATCAAAAGGAAAAGAAGGAAAAATCATTAAGACTTTAAAAAACGATAATCAAGTGATTGTTGAAGGCTGTAATATGATTAAAAAACATATTAAACCAAATGGTCAAAATAGTGGTTCAATTGTTGAAATGGAAGCACCGATTCATGTTTCAAATGTAATGATTTTAGATCCTAAAACCAAAAAACCAACCAGAATTGGATATACTACTGATAAAAATAATAAAAAGGTTAGAATTGCTAAAAAATCTAACGAAAAAATAGACTAGGAAGGGAGGAATTTATGAACCGCCTAAAAGAAAAATATACAAACGTAATTAAAAAAGATTTACAAGAAAAACATAAATATAAAAATATTATGCAAGTTCCAAGATTGGAAAAAATTGTTGTTAATATTGGAGTGGGAGATGCTTCCCATAATGCTAAATTGTTGGAAGCGGCAATGAGAGAATTAGAAATTATTACGGGTCAAAAACCAGTAGCAACTAAATCAAAAAAAGCTATTGCCGGATTTAAATTAAGAGAAGGGCAACCTATTGGTTGTAAAGCAACTCTTCGTGGTGATAGAATGTATAATTTCTTAGATAAATTAATAAGTATTACTTTACCACGGGTTCGTGATTTTAGAGGATTATCTAACAAATCATACGACGGAAGAGGAAATTATACGCTAGGGCTTACTGAACAATTGATATTTTCAGAAATAAATTATGACGATGTAATTAAAGTTAGAGGGATGGATATTGTTTTTGTAACAACAGCTCAAACTAATGAAGAAGCTCATGATTTATTAAAAGGTTTCGGATTACCGTTTAAAAAATAGGAGGAAATTATGGCTAAAAAAAGCATGATTAATAAAGCTAATCGTAAACAAAAATATGCTGTTAGAGAATATACTAGATGCCAAATTTGTGGGAGACCACATGCTGTTTTGAAGAAGTACGGTATATGCAGAATTTGCTTTCGAGAATTAGCTTACAAAGGACAAATACCAGGGGTTAAAAAATCAAGTTGGTAAAAGAAGGAGGATTATATGGTGACAGATCCAATCGCAGATATGTTAACTCGTATTAGAAATGCGAATATAATGCGTTATAACGAAGTTGAAATGCCTGCTTCAAAAGTTAAAATGGAAATTGCTAAGATTTTAAAAGAAGAAGGTTATATAAGCGATTATAAAAATGTACAAGGAGTTATTACTTTAAACTTAAAATATAGTGATAAAAAAGAAAGAATTATTACAGGATTAAAAAGAATTTCAAAACCAGGGCTAAGAGTTTATGTTAAGGCAGATGAAATTCCTAAAGTATTAAATGGTTTAGGAATAGCTATTATTTCAACATCTAAAGGAATAATGACTGGTAAAAATGCTAAACTTAATTCACTTGGTGGAGAAGTGTTAGCATATATCTGGTAGAAAGGGTGAAATTATGAGTCGTATTGGAAATCGAATTTTAGAGCTTCCAGAAAATGTTAGTTTGACAATTGATGGAAATAAAATAATCGTTAAAGGACCAAAAGGAGAACTTTCTACTGAAATTAATCCTAATATCACTGTTAAAATCGAAGAAAACAAAGTTGAAATAACTAGAAAAAATGATAATTTTAAAAATTTTCATGGAACGGCTAATGCCAATATTAAAAATATGATTATTGGTGTGACAGTTGGATATCAAAAAAAATTAGAAGCAGTTGGTGTTGGTTATCGTTTTGCTATCAAGGGTGAAACGTTACTTGTTACAGCTGGATATTCACGTCCAATTGAAGTTACTGTTCCTAATGGAATTAAAATAGAAGTACCAAGCAATACTGAATTACTAATTAACGGAATTGATAAGCAATTAGTTGGTGAATTTACAGCTAATGTTCGTAAAATTAGAAAACCAGAACCTTATAAAGGTAAAGGAATTCGTTATCACAATGAACAAATCATTCGTAAAGTTGGTAAGAAAGCTGCTTAATTATTAAGGAAAAGGAGCGTTTTATGATCAAAAAAGAATCACGAAATGTAGCACGTGTTGCTAGACATGAACGTGTAAGAGAAAAAATAGCTGGTAATAGTAATGTACCAAGATTAAATATTTTTAGATCAAACAATAATATATTTGCTCAAATTATTAATGATGAAACCAAAGAAACTTTAGTTAGTGCATCTTCAATTGATAAAGAATTAAAATTGAAAAATGGTTCTAATGTTGAAGCGGCTACTAAAGTTGGTGAATTAATAGCTAAACGGGCAAAAAAATTAAAAATCAAAAAGGTAGTTTTTGATAGAGGCGGATATCTATATCATGGGCGAGTAAAAGCTTTAGCTGAAGCGGCTCGTGAAAATGGATTAGAATTTTAAGGAGGAAATGTAATGGAAAGAACTAGAAGAGAACCTAGACCAAAACAATTTGATGAAGAAATCATCAATATTAGCCGAGTTACAAAAGTAACTAGAGGTGGTCGTCATTTCCGTTTTTCAGCAACTGTTGCTGTCGGTGATCGTAAGGGTCGCGTCGGTATTGGAACTGGTAAAGCCAATGAAGTGCCAGATGCAATTAAAAAAGCTGTTGCTAGTGCAACCAAAAATGTCATTAACGTAAAAATTGTTAATGGAACAATCCCACATGAAGCTATTGGAAGAAGAGGAGCTAGTAAAATATTGCTTAAACCAGCATGTGAAGGTACCGGAATTAAAGCTGGTGGAGCAGTTAGAGCTGTTGTTGAATTAGCTGGAATAAAAGATATTTTATCAAAATCACTTGGATCAAATACCAAAGTAAATATGGCATATGCAACCTTAGAGGCTTTAATTAATCAAAGAACAGCTGAAGAAATAGCTGGACTAAGAGGAAAGAAAGTTGAGGACATTTTACAATGAAACTACATACAATGATGCCAAACGATAGGGCAGTAAAATCAAGAAAACGTGTTGGACGTGGACCAGGTAGTGGATTAGGTAAAACTAGTGGTAAAGGACATAAAGGCCAAAATGCTCGTTCTGGTGGAGGCGTTCGACCAGGATTCGAAGGTGGACAATTGCCTTTGTTTAGAAGATTACCTAAACGTGGTTTTAGTAATGCAAGGTTTAAAACAGAATATGCAATTATCAATTTAAGTGATTTAAATAAATTTGAAGATGGTGCTATTATTACACCAGAATTATTAAAAGAAATGGGATTAATCAAAAAACAATTAAATGGCGTTAAAATTTTAGGAAATGGTAAATTAGAAAAGAAACTGATAGTAAAAGCACATAAGTTTTCTGATGTCGCTAAAAAAGAGATTGAAAGTCTTGGTGGAAAAATAGAGGTGATGTAATATGTTTGTTAATATCAAACAAATTTTTAGCCCGAAAAACAAAGATATTCAAAAAAAAATACTATTTACTTTAGCATGTTTATTAGTGTTTGTATTAGGGAAAGCAATTATTGTTCCTGGAATAAACAAATATGCTTTAGGAATTAATTCGTTAGGATTTTTAGAATTAATAAATGTTATGGGTGGTGGAGCATTAGGACAATTTTCCATTTTTGCTCTTGGTGTTATGCCATATATCACCGCATCAATTATTATTCAAATTTTATCAATGGATATTATTCCTTATTTAGCTGAACTTAATAAACAAGGTGGTACAGGACGTAATAAAATTAATAAAATTACTCGTATTTCGGGAATTGCATTAGCTTTTCTTCAAGGTTATGTTTATTCATTTGCCTTTTTAGGAAATAATGGTGTTGTTAATATTGATTACATCCAATTTGCCTTAGTGTTAACCGCTGGAACTTGTTTATTACTTTGGATTGGCGATCAAATAACAGCTAAAGGAATAGGAAATGGAATGTCGTTAATTATTATGGCAGGAATTATTTCGAGCTTGCCAAATATGTTTATATCTGCATATTCAGGGCTAACTCAAGAGGGAACACTTAATGGAATTATATTATTTATTATATATATTATCGTGTATATTTTAATTGTTTTAGGGGTTGTGTATATTGAAACAACTGAAAGAAGAATTAGTGTACAATATGCTAACAAATCGAATAGTGCTTATGGTGGAACCCAAAATTATATTCCGTTTAAGTTAAATTCAGCAGGAGTTATTCCCGTTATCTTTGCATCAGCATTGATTTCAATACCGTCGTTTTTGTCTGGTATTATAAAAAAAGCCGAATTTGCAACATTTATAGAAAAATATTTAACAATGACAACACCAGTTGGATTTAGTTTATATATCATATTAATATTTGTGTTTGCTTATTTTTATACCTTTATGCAGATGAAACCAGATGATATGAGTGATAATTTAAATAAAAACGGTGGTTTTATTCCGGGTGTTAAACCAGGAAAACAAACAGCTGAATATATTACAAATATCTTATCAAGGATAACAATTGCCGGAGCTTTCTTTTTATCAATTCTAGCTGCATTACCAATAGTATTTGGCATTATTTCAGGTCTTCCTGGTAATGTAACGATTGGTGGTACAGGACTTTTAATTGTTGTTGGTGTAGCATTAGAAACATACAAACAATTATCTAGCCAGTTGCAAAGTAGAACTTATAAAAAAGGAAGAAGATAAAATGAGAAATGTAATTTTAATTGCCCCCCCCGCGGCGGGAAAAGGGACACAGGCCAAGTTGATTGCTTCAACCTATAACATACCACATATTTCAACTGGTGATTTATTGAGAAAAGAAATAAATGACCAAAGTGAAATTGGGTTACAAGTTAAAGCGGTTTTAGACAGTGGTAAATTAGTTTCTGATGATATCGTTTTAAAATTATTAGAAAATAGAATTATAGAATCTGATTGTTTAAACGGATATATTTTAGACGGCTTTCCAAGAACTTTGGTTCAAGCTGAAAACTATTTAAATTTAGTAGAAAAATTAAATTATCCACTTGGTGATGTGATTTATATCAATCTTCCTAAGGAAGAAGCTAGGAAGAGAATTGTCGGTCGATTATCTTGTTCAAATTGCGGGGCAATTTATAACGATCAATTTGAAGATATGAAACCAATTAATTTTGAAACTTGTGATAAATGTGGTAAACATCTAACTAAAAGAACAGATGATACTGATCAAGTTTTTAACGAAAGATTTAAGACTTATGAAGATCAAACATTACCGTTAATTGCTTTCTTTACTTCTAAAGGAACTCTATTCACTGTTAATAGCGGTATAAACAAAGAAGCAACCTTTGCAGATGTTAAGAAGGTTATTAATCGGGGAAATATATGATTGCAACTAAAGAAGCAAAAAAAATTCTTAAAATAGCTGGAAAAATAGTTGGCGATACGCACAATTATTTAAAACCATTTATAAAACCTGGAATTACAACTTTAGAATTAGATCAATTAGCTTATGATTTTATTATAAGTAAAGGTGCAATTCCATCATTTCTTAATTATAATGGATTTCCTAAAAGTATTTGTACTTCTATTAATGACGAAGTTGTACATGGAATACCAAGTAACCGAAAATTAAAAAATGGTGATATCATATCAATTGATATTGGGGCATGTTATAATGGTTATCATGGAGATTCAGCTTGGACATATCCGGTTGGGACAATTGATAAAGGAAAAGCTTATTTGTTAGAACATACTGAAAAAGCTTTATTGGAAGGACTATCAGTTATAAAACCAGGAAATCATGTTGGAGATATCGGGTATGCTGTTGAAAGTTATGCTAAAAAGCATAAATTAGGCGTGGTAAAAGAATTAGTTGGTCACGGTGTTGGTACCAAATTACATGAATTTCCAGATGTCCCTAATTATGGTGATAAACATACAGGACCTGTTCTTGAAGAGGGTATGGTTCTAGCTGTTGAACCAATGTTAAATTTTGGAACAGCGGATATTTATATTCAAGATGATGATTGGACGATTGTGACGGCGGATTATAAACCATCAGGACATTATGAACACACCATCATTGTAACTAGTGATGGGTATGAAATATTAACAAAGAGGTGATTAAATGGCTAATAATGATGTTATTGAAGTAGAAGGTAAGGTTATAGAAATTTTACCAAGCAACGAATACAAAATTGAATTAGAAAACAAACATACTGTAGTTGCTCGCGTTTCTGGTAAAATCCGAATGAATAAAATTCGCATTTTACTAGGTGATACAGTAGTTGTGGGAATTTCACCTTATGACTTAACACGCGGGCGAATAACTTACCGAAAATAGTGGGAGGGATATTATGAAAATCAAACCATCAGTTAAACCAATATGTGAAAAATGTAAGGTAATTAGACGTAAGGGCAAAGTATATGTCATATGCAAAGACCCTAAACATAAGCAAAGACAAGGTTAATAGGAGGTGAATTATGGCACGTATTAAAGGGGTAGACATACCAAATAATAAAAGAATTGAAATATCTCTAACATACATTTATGGTGTTGGAAAAAATCTTTCAAATAAAATTTTGAAAGAAGTAAATATTAATCCTGATAAAAAAACGGGAGAACTAACTAATGATGAATTAGCAGTTATTCGTGATGAACTTAACAAACATATGACTGAAGGGGATCTTCGTCGTGAAGTAAACATGAATATTAAAACTAAGATGGAAATTAATTCTTATCAAGGAACTCGTCATAAAAAAGGGTTACCAGTAAGAGGACAAAGAACAAATCGCAACGCTCGTACTCGTAAAGGTAAGGGTAAAACAGTTGCTAATAAGAAAAAGTAGACTTTAAAGGAGGTTAATTATGGCTTATAAAGCACGAAAAAGAAAAGTTAAGAAGAATGTTCCTGAAGGGAAAGCTTTTATTCATTCAACTTTTAATAACACGATAGTTACAGTAACTGATGTTGTTGGTAATGTTATTAGCTGGGCTTCAGCGGGAACGTTAGGCTTCAAAGGAAGTAAAAAATCTACTCCGTTTGCTGCTGGTGTATCGGCTGAGGCAGCAGGAAAAGCTGCTGTTGATATGGGCATGAGAAAAGTCGAAGTACATGTAAAAGGGCTTGGTTCAGGTAGAGAAGCAGCAATTCGTTCATTACAAGTTGCGGGATTAGAGATTTTATCAATTATCGATGATACACCTATTCCACATAAT
>CAZIFR010000040.1:7429-7884 GCA_964539185.1 uncultured Muribaculaceae bacterium
GAGAGGATAGAAGGAGGTTTAATATGTTAAATTTTGAAAAACCAATATATAAAATTGTTGAGTATATTGAAAATAATAATTATGGCAAATTTGAATTAGAACCATTAGAAAGAGGATTTGGAACTACATTAGGGAATGCTCTTCGTCGAGTTTTATTATCTAGTATGCCAGGTAGTGCAATTGTTGCTGTAAAAATTGAAGGCGTAATGCACGAGTTTCAAACAATTGAAGGTGTTGTTGAAGATGTAACATCGATAATTTTAAATTTAAAAAGTTTAGTTATTAGGAATTATTCTCCTGATAATAAAATAGTTCATTTATATGCTGATAAAGAAGGCGAAGTAAAAGCATCAGATATTGATCTTGATTCTGATATTGAGATTATTAATAAAGATCAAGTAATTGCTACTATAGCTAAAGGTGGCAAATTAAATATGGAAATGATTATTAGTCAG
>CAZIFR010000041.1:0-4652 GCA_964539185.1 uncultured Muribaculaceae bacterium
AATTTAAATTTTGAAAAAAATCAAATAACAACTATTTTAGGGTCAAATGGTAGTGGTAAAAGTACCTTGGTCAAAATTTTAGTTGGGCTTTTAAAATTTGATGGTAACATTAAAATCGACGGAGTCTTTTTAAATAGAGATAACATTAAAGATATTAGAAAAAAAATAGGTGTTGTCTTTGAAAATCCAGATAATCAGTTTATCGCTGAAACAGTTATGGATGATATTGCTTTTACTTTAGAAAATATGGGATATGATAAAAAAGTAATTAGAGAAAAAATATATGAAATAACATCGTATTTAAATATTAAACACATTTTAGAAAGTAATCCACATTTTTTAAGTAATGGTGAAAAACAATTAGTAGCTTTAGCTAGTGCCTTAGTTCATGATCCTAAAATATTGATTTTAGATGAAGCATTAACTTATGTTGATAATAATGATAAAAAAGAAATATATCAAATATTTAAAGATTTAAAAAATAAAGGATTAACAATCATAAATATAACTCATGACATTGAAGAAACATTATTTAGTGATAAGATTGTTGTTTTAGGCGATAATAAAGTTATTTTTAATGGAAATCGTGATGATTTTTATAATTCAACTTTAAATCAATTAGGTTTTGAATATCCTTTTATTGTTGATTTATCAAACAAATTAATGTTTTATGATTTAATTGATAAACGATATTATGACATGGAAGAGTTGGTGGATGCTTTATGGAAATAAAATTTAATAATGTCAGTTATATTTATAACGAAAAAACTCCATTAGCTAAAATTGCTTTATCTGATGTTAATATTACATTTAAGAAAGATAAAATAAATGGAATAGTTGGTCCTTCAGGAAGTGGGAAAACGACATTAGTGGAGCTTATTAATGCTTTAATTGTTCCAACAAAAGGTAATATTAAAGTTGATAGTCAAGTTATTAGTAAAAACAGAAAAATAAGCAACATAAATAGTTTACGACACAATATTGGGCTTGTCTTTCAAAAGCCAGAGGAACAATTTTTTTGTAATAGTGTTCAAAGTGAAATTGAATTTGCTATTAAATATTTTCATAAAAAAACAAAAGATATTCCTAAAAAGATCAGTGATGCTTTAAAAATGGTTGGATTAGATGATAGTTATTTAAATAAAGATCCTTTTAGTTTAAGTAGTGGCGAGAAAAGAAAAATAGCTATTACATCTATTTTAGCTTTTAATCCTAAAGTTATTATCTTAGATGATCCTACAGTTGGGCTTGATAATGATAGTAAGAAAAACTTAATTAAAATAATTAAAATGCTTAATAAGAGATATAATAAAACTATTATTATCATTTCTCATGATGTCGACTTGTTACATCAAATAAGCGATTACATATATGTTGTTTATAATGGGAAAACTGTTTTAGAAGGGGATAAATATGAAGTTTTTACCGACGAATCCCTATCTAATTATAATTTATACCCACCTAAAATAATTCAATTTGAGCAATTAGTTAAAAATAAAAAAAACATAAAATTAATGTATCGGGATGATATTAATGATTTAATGAAAGATGTGTACCGATATGTTAAATAAAGTAACGATTGGGCGATATTATCCCATATGTTCTAAAGTTCACATGATGAATCCGATTGCTAAAATTTTATGTTTGATTTTATTTGTTTTAGCTGTTTTTGTTGCTAATAATATTTTCCTATTAACAATCATTTTAATATTATTAATCTTAATGTTATTAGATAGTAAAATACCTTTAAAAACATATGTTGATACAGTTTTGAGTATTAAATGGTTTTTATTATTTATTATAATTACTAATTATCTTTTAAAAGTAAATATTTTTGATAATTTAATTATTGTCTTTCGGTTAACAGCAATGATCTTATATACATCGATATTAACTTTAACGACACCTGTTAATGAAATAACGTATGGATTAGAGCGTGTTTTTAGCCCACTCAAATTATTTAAAATTCCTGTTAATAAAATGGCCTTATCGATAAGTTTAGCTTTAAGGTTCATACCAAATTTAATTGATGAAGGTAATAAGATTTTAAAATCCCAAGCTAGCCGAGGAATTGATTATTATAATTCTAACTTTAAAACCAAAGTAATGGCTTTAAGAACATTAATTATTCCTGTTTTTATTTTAACAATAAAAAGGGCTGATGATTTAGCTGATTCAATGGAAGTAAGATTATATAATATTAGTAGTAAACGAATTAATTTCAGACAAAACAAGTGGGGATTTTATGATACATTTCTCTTCACCCTTCATTTGTCTTTATTTATTTTAGTAGTAAAGGAAGTGCTATTATGAGATATTTTATAACATTTTGTTATGATGGTTCTAAGTATAAGGGGTATCAAAAACAAACGAGGGCAAAAACAGTTCAAGGAGAATTAGAAAAAGCTTTAAAAAAAATTAATAGTGATTTAACTGTTGATGTTGTAGCTTCTGGAAGAACTGATGCAGGGGTTCATGCCTTAAATCAAAGAGCTCATTTTGATTTGAAAAATGACATTGATCTTGCTAAGTTAAAGAACTCAATTAATAGTTTGATTCCAAATGATATTTATTTAAAAAAAATTGAAACTGTTTCTGATGATTTTCATGCTAGATTTAATGTTAGAGCTAAAGAGTATATTTATAAAGTAAATATGGGTGAATATAATCCCCTTGAGAAAGATTATATTTATCAATATAATAAAAAATTGGATTTAGTCGAAATGGAAAGAGCTCTTAAATATTTAGAAGGGGAACATGATTTCCAATCGCTTTCTAAAGCTGATGAAGAAAAAAAGGATTTTATAAGAACTATTGTTCAAACTAACATATTTAGGAATATGAAAGATGTTAATGAATTTACAATATCCTTTTTAGGGACAGGATTTTTAAGGTATCAAGTTCGTAATATGGTTGGTTTATTAATTGAAATAGGTGAAGGAAAGCGCAAAAGTGAAGACGTTTTGAACATTTTAAATGCTAAAGATCGAAAAAAGGCAGGAATAACGGCACCTCCAGAGGGATTATATCTTAAAGATGTCTTTTATAAATGATAAAATTAATATTTAATCATTTATTATACAAATATAGTGATTAAAACAATAGAAAAAGCATATATTTGATTGACAAATATGCACTTTTTTAGTACAATCATTATTGGTACATTTATTATCCCACATTGAATAAGTATTGGGACTACTTATTCTTTGGAAGAAAGGAAAAATAATTATGAAAAATTCTTATATGCAACGTAAAGAAGATTTAGTAAGAAACTGGTATGTTATTGATGCTGATGGTCAAACGTTAGGTCGTTTGGCTTCAAAAGTAGCTAAGATATTAACTGGAAAAACCAAACCAATCTATACTCCACATATTGATTGTGGTGATAATGTTATAATTATTAACGCATCTAAGGTTAACTTAACTGGGAACAAATTAGAAGATAAAATATATTATAATCATAGTGGATATACTGGTGGTTTAAGAGAAAGAACGGCTAAGGTTATGAGAGAAAAATATCCTGTTGAAATGATTGAAAGAGCTATTAAAGGAATGTTGCCTAAAGGTAGATTAGGTCGTGATATGTATCGCAAACTATTTGTTTATGCTGATGCAACTCATCCCCATCAAGCTCAAAATCCAAAGGAAATGGTATAGGAGGAATTTATGGCAAAAGAGAAAAAAGTATATTTAGGTACTGGTCGTAGAAAAGCATCAGTTGCTCAAGTAAAAATGACTCCAGGAAAAGGAAAAATTGTTGTTAATGGCCAAGATGTAAGAGAATTTTTTCCATATGAAACTAATATTATGGACTTAATGCAACCATTAGTAGCTACTGATAATGCAACTAATTTTGATATTGAAGCTAAAGTTTCTGGGGGAGGATTTACAGGACAAACCGGAGCTATTAGATTAGGAATAACTAGAGCTTTACTAGAATATGATCAAGTTAATGAAGACAGTGAAAACAGTTATCGTAAAATATTAAAAAGAGCTGGTTTTATAACTAGAGATTCAAGAACTAAAGAACGTAAAAAACCTGGACTTAAAGCAGCACGTCGTGCACCACAATTTAGTAAAAGATAATTTTAATTGGATATGTAAACCTATAAACTTATTGCTTGTAGGTTTTTTTATGCTATAATAATAAAAAGGAAAGAGGTTTTTAACCTATGATTAATATTATTAAAATTTATGATAAAGAAAAAATAATAAATTCAAAATTTAAAAAAAAATATGATTATTCTGATCCAACTATTTTTTATAAACAAGTTTTAGAGTTAATTGTAGAAATAAGCGAATTAGCTTATGAAACAAAATGTTTTAAATATTGGAAATTAGATAAACCTAGTCCAGCGGAAATAACAATACCGGAATATGCGGATTGTTTAATGATAATATTATGTTTATGTGATTTAAAAAACATTGAAATAAATAATTTAATAGATATAAAAGAAGATGATATGGTTAAAATATTTATTAAATTAAATTATCTAGCTTCTCAAATTACAATGGATTTAAACGAACAATTATTATTAGAAATATTAAGTCATTTATTAAAATTAGCACAATTATTAGGTTTTACTGATAATCAATTAGAAGAATATTGTTTCGATAAAATGGAAAAAACCCTTAAGATGATTACTGAACAA
>CAZIFR010000041.1:4752-7863 GCA_964539185.1 uncultured Muribaculaceae bacterium
GTCATTATATCTTTTATTTTCATAATAATATTATAACAATAAATAAAAAATATATACATATAATTTAATATGAGAAGAAAGATTAAATTAAGGAATCAAAAAATATTTTTTAGAAGACCTAAAAAGGCAACTTTTATTGTTTTTCTCATAATTACTTTTATTATTGCTGTTATTATATTATTGAATTACGTTAGTTTAAAATCTAGTCCATTATTATTTGATTATGCTGAAATTGAAACTAAAAAATTAACAAGTATTATTATAAATGATTCAGTAAATAAAATAATGAGTAATAATTTAAATGTCGAGGAGCTTTTTTTAATTACTAAAGATAGTAATAACGAAATTAAAACAGTTGATTTTAATCCACTAATTGTTAATCAACTTTTAACAAAAATAACTTCTGATATCCAAACAAATATTAAATATATCGAACAAGGGAAGATAGATAAATTAAGTATCCCACAAGAAATATTGGATAATTATGATCATGCTAAATTGAAAAATGGAATCATATATGAAATTCCAAGTGGAGTTGTTTTAGGTGATTCTATTTTGTCCAATTTAGGTCCAAGACTTCCTGTAAGACTTAGTTTAATAGGAACCATTACTAGTTATATTAATACTAAAGTTACTAATTATGGTATTAATAATGCTATGGTTGAAGTTAATATTATAATGGAAATGTATACCCATGTAATCTTACCTTTTTCAAGAGAAAAAATTAAAATCGAAAATAGTATTCCTATAGCTATAAAATTAATTCAAGGAAGTGTTCCTAATTATTATTTAAATGGTCTTAATACTAATTCTACTGCTATATCATTGCCTATTGAATAAAAAAAATTATAATGGTATAATAATATTGGTGAAGTAGAATGAAAAAAGGTCAATATAACAAGAGCTCTCTTATCATTTTAGTTATAGTATTTTTAATTCTTTTTTTTGGTTTTTTTGCTCTAAAACAAATTTTTAGAGGAGTTGATAAAATTATTTCAAATACAAAAGAAGTGTTTGCTATATCAGATAATTATAATGTTCAGTTATATGATATAAATTTTAATGAAACCATTTTTATCCCACGGGGTCAAAAAATAACTATTATCAATACAAAAATAGCAAATGAAGATAATGTGTATTATAAAACAACTTACAATAACGAACAATATTTAATCAATGCTGATAATATTTCTGATAATGAAAAAGATGTCGTTAAAGAAACTGAATTATACGTAAGAACACCTGCTACTTTTTATGAAAAAAATAATGATATAACGATTAAAGGTCTTATAAATAAAGGGGAAAAGGTTGAAGTTTTAGATTATGATTTTGTTTTAGAAGATGGTATTGTTAACATGTATAAAGTTAAATATGATGATCGAGAAGGTTATGTTTATGGTAAATATTTAGTTAACAATTTAACTGATGCTAATCGTCATTATGATGAGGAAGGAATATATAAAATACATGCTAACCGTACTAATACTTTAAGAGGTGGTAGTGCAGCTAATTTAGACTATTATCCTTATCCAAAAGTCAGTTTTCAAGATAATGTTATGCCTAAAGATGTTAGATCGCTATATATGAATGCTGGAGTAATTAGAAATGTTGATGAATATATAAAATTAGCTAAGGAATCAGGAATAAATGCTATTGTTGTTGATATTAAAGATAATACAGCTCCTGGTTATCCAGCTAAAGCAATGGAAGAATATTCTCCTACTAATTACGAACGAGCATTAAATAGTTATGAAAATTATCGTAATGCTATTAAAAAAATTAAAGATGCTGGATTATATGTTATTGGACGTATTACCGTTTTTAAAGATAGCTATTATACAAAAGATCATCCTGAAGATGCTATTTTAGACAATTATGGTCAACCATACAATCATGACAATTCTTACTGGCCAAGTGCATATAGAAGGAATGTATGGGAATTTAATGTTCAATTAGCTATTGAATCTGTTATTGAAATGGGATTTAATGAAATTCAATTTGACTATGTTAGATTTCCTGACCGAACAGGAACTTTAGAAAAAGAAGGAAAAATAAATTTGAATAATCCATATGATGAAGAAAAGGCTCAAGCTATCCAAAGATTTTTAATGTATGCAACTGATGAAATTCACAATGTTAATGCTTATGTTTCAGCTGATGTCTTTGGCGAATCAGCCCATTTATATGTTACCGCATATGGTCAGTACTGGCCAGCAATATCTAATGTTGTCGATGTAATAAGTGGTATGCCATATCCCGATCATTTTAGTAAATACGAATATAAATTTACTAAACCAGTATGGACAATACCTTATGAATTAATTTATTTTTGGGGAAGTAATTATGTTGCTAAAAGACAACAAGAAATTCCAACTCCCGCTATTGTTAGGACTTGGATTCAAGCTTATGACACTTATAAAGATCCAAAAACGATATATGATTCACATATGGTGTCAGAAGAAATTAGAGCCTTATATGATGCTGGACTAGATGGGGGATTTATAACTTGGAACGGTTCTTCTAATTTATCAAAATATCAATCTATTTCCTCTGCTTTTGGAAAGGAATATTAGATGAAACCAATAACCTTAGAAAATCAATCTTATGAACTTATTAAAGATTATAAAAATGGTTTTGATTTAGAAGAAAT
The DNA here is from genome assembly GCA_964539185.1 of uncultured Muribaculaceae bacterium. GTDB lineage: Bacteria > Bacillota_I > Bacilli_A > RF39 > UBA660 > Faecisoma. Next base: position 7,403 of record CAZIFR010000041.1, read on the forward strand.
AACTAAAAAATTTACTGACTTTTTTGTTGATTATGATTATGTATTTGGGGATTGGGCTTATGGAAAGTTAAGATTGAAAGGCTTTTGTGGTGAAAAAAATAAATTATTTAATAAAATTAATGATTATAAAAAGATAGATGATTATATTAAAAATCATTGTGCATATGAATGTAAACATTTCATAATTAAAAAGGTTTAAATCAAACCTTTTTTCAATAGTTATTAATTAACCAGGTGTGCAATTTAGATGATTGCAAAATTCCTCAATATATTTAAAAGATATAGAGTTCGTTTCACCTCTAATAATACGATTTAGATTTCTTGAAGTTATATTCATCTTTTGACATAACCAATATTTTGTATGGTTATTTTCTTTTAGTAATTCCACTATATTTATTTTCACCATATATGTACACCTCATATCAAATATTAAAAAAATACATAGTATAGGGGGTCACTAT
>CAZIFR010000042.1:0-7826 GCA_964539185.1 uncultured Muribaculaceae bacterium
AGTCTAATAAATACAATGATTTTTTTAAAAACGGAATTTACTATAAAAATTTACGTTAATTAATTTTAAATTGTTTTGTTTTTTCAGGTTGAAAATCACCTTCTGTTGATATTATTTCATATCCATGTGTTTTTCGATATTCTTTTCTCTCTTCTTGATTCATTATAAGTATTTTCTCAGCAATATCGATATGTAAAATACCATTTAAATGGTCGTATTCATGGGAAAAGACGGTTGATTCAAATCCTTTTAAAGTGATTTTTTGTTTATTAAAATCTAGATTATCATATTCAACTACTATTTCATATGGTCTTGTCACTAATCCCGTATTATCCATACAAGAAGCACAGGCTTCCCAATATTTAGTTTGACCTTTTCTTGAAATTATTTTCGGATTAATTAAAATTCCTTCTTCATCAATAGTAGTGTCTAAAATATTATTTAAATCTGTGTTTTTTAAATATATAATTCGTTTTGGAATCCCTAATTGAATAGCTGCCATAGCTAACACTTCATTTTCTTTACAATAGTTACTTAAAACCTCAATATCATTTTTTAATTGACAATCATTTTTTTTAACTTCTTTAGATATTTGTCTTAAATATTTTTCATCGTTCTCAATAGTTTTTACAATCATTATTACACCTCGTATTTATTATATATTAAATCTTTCATTTTTTATATACTATTCTTAAAATTAATTTAATAAAAAATAGCTTCTTTTATTAGATTGAAACTTATATATATATTGTATAAAGTTTCTTTCCAACTTTTGGAAGCTATTTCAATTTTTCATGGTAGCGAGAGAGGGACTTGAACCCCCGACTTTATGGGTATGAACCATACGTTCTAGCCAGCTGAACTATCTCGCCAAATTAACGAACAATATCATAATATCATAATAATCTTTATTTAGCAATAATTTTTTATTATTTTGTTGACATTTGAATATTCTAATGTTAGAATAACTATCAAGTTAAAGGAGATAATTTAATGAGTGCAGTAGAAAAAAAATTATTGAACCTTATTGCTAATAATTGTTCTATCAATCAAATTATGAGAGAGTTAAATATCAATTATCAAGAACTCTATCAATCTTTAAATGTTTTAAAAAAACATGGAAAAAATATGGAAAAGCAGTATTATTATAATGGTAATATTGTTTTAAACCAAACTAATCAAGGAAATCAAGATGAAAGTCAAATAAAATTATTGGGGGATAAAAATCAAGAAAACTTTAATTTTATGGTCACCTCAGATTTTCATATTGGTAATGCTAGTGAAAATCTTCAAGCAATTAATGCAATGTGTAATTATTGTAAAAAAGAAAATATTTCAATTGTTCTTAATGGTGGCGATTTACTAGATTCAATTGGTGTTGGCAATAAATTTGATAATTACAATAAACTAATCGAATATGCCATTAACAAACATCCCTTTCATAATAATTTAACTCACTTTATTTGTCTTGGTAACCATGATATTGATAGCTTAGAAAAAGATGGAATTGATTTAAAACAAGTATTAATTAAAAACAGACCAGATATTATTCCTTTGGGATATGGTTATGGCGTTTTAAATATTAAAAATAATTATATTTTAATTGAACACAATGTTAAAAGAGGTATTAAACGTCCAAAATTACATTTTCCGATAATTCTTTCAGGACATAGTCACATAATGAGTATTACCTTTGTAAACGATGTCTTAACAGTAAAAATACCAACTTTAAGTAATTTGGTAAATGGAACATTAAATGTACCATCAGCTCTTAAGCTAAATATTATATTCCAATATAATTCGATATATAAAGTAACTATAGAACATTTAGTTTTTTATAATCAATTACATTCGATTAATAAAATGGCTTTTAATTTTCAAACACCAGAAGATAAATTACAACTGTTAGATAAAAAGAATAACAATTCAGCTAAAAAAGCTTTTGTAAATACAAGAAAAAAAAGAGAAAATAGACTTCATTATTAAATTTCTCTTTTTTTGTTTTCAAAATTTAAAACTACATTACTTAATAGCATAGCTACTGTCATCGGACCTACTCCACCAGGAACTGGGGTAATAGCTGTTACGATTTTAGAAACATTATCAAAATCAACATCACCATATAATTTATCTTCTCTAACAATTCCAACATCGACGACAACAGCATTTTTATTAACCATATTCTTTTTAATTAAATGTTTAACTCCTGTTGCTGAAATTAAAATATCAGCTCTTTTTGTATGTTCACTTAAATTTTGGGTTTTAGAATGACAAATAGTAACAGTTGCACCTTCATTTAATAAAAGAAGTCCTAAAGGTTTTCCAACTAAATTCGATTTTCCAACAATCACTACATTTTTACCTGCAACTTCAATATTATTAGATTTCAATAATGTTAAAATTCCCATAGGTGTACAAGGTGCTAAATTGCTTCCTTTAAATAATTTGCCACAGTTAATATCTGTTAAGCCATCGACATCTTTATTTTTAGCAATGATATTAATAAACTTATCAGGATCAAATCTTTTTGGTAACGGTAACTGAATAATAATACCATCAATGTAATCATCATTATTCAACTCCAATATTTTATTAATTATTTCTCTTTCTGAAGCGGTATCATTAAATTTTACATGTTTAAAGTAAATACCAACTTGTGAACAAGCTTTAATTTTAGAATTAATGTAAGTATTACTAGCTTCATCGTCTCCAACTTGAATAACGGCTAAACAAGGCTTAATAATAAAATCTTTAATTCTATTTTTTAAATCTAATTGAATTTGTTCACTAAGAGCTTTCCCATTTAAAATCAATTATCATCACCTACTACAGGATATTTTTTAGTTATAGCAAATACTCTTTTAACTAAATTTTCAGTTGTATCTTGTTTTTTCAAACAATCATTGATAATAATAGCAATCTCTTGAAAATCCTTTTCATTTAAGCCTCTTGTTGTCATAGCTGGACTTCCAATTCTTATTCCACTTGTTTTAAATGGTGATTCAGTATCATAAGGAATGGTATTTTTATTGACTGTGATATTAATTTGATCTAGTAATTCTTCAGCTTCTTTTCCTGTTAAACCTAATTCCTTAACACTAACTAACACTAAGTGATTATCTGTTCCATTAGAAACAACTCTAAATCCATTAGCTATTAATGTATCTGATAAAATATTAATATTATTTAAAACTTGTTTCATATATGTTTTGAATTCTGGTTGTAAAGCTTCATAAAAACATTGTGCTTTGGCAGCTATAACATGCATAAGTGGCCCACCTTGAATTCCTGGAAAAATTATTTTATTTATTTTATTTGCTATTTCTTCATTGTTGGTTAAAATAATTCCCCCTCTAGGACCTCTTAAGGTTTTATGAGTTGTAGATGTCACAACATCAGCATATTCAATTGGTGATTGATGTAAGTCAGTCGCGACTAACCCAGCAATATGAGCCATATCGACCATTAAATATGCTCCTACCTTATCAGCAATTTGTCGAAATTTTTTAAAATCAATATTTCTAGAATATGCACTAGCTCCAGCAACAATCATTTTAGGTCGCTCTTTTAAAGCTAATCTTTCTAATTCATTATAATCGATTAGTTCAGTATTAATATCGACATTATAACTCACAATATCATAATCTAACCCACTAAAATTAATAGCGTGACCATGAGTTAAATGTCCCCCTTGACTTAAATTCATTCCCATAACCTTATCTTTATAGTTTAATAAAGCTTTATAAACAGCCATATTAGCACTACTACCAGAATGTGGTTGAACATTGGCATAATTACAATGAAACAATTGTTTAGCATACTCGATAGCTAATGTTTCAACTTCATCAACATTTTCACAACCACCATAATATCTTTTTTTAGGGTACCCTTCAGCATATTTATTCGTAAAAATACTTCCTTGAAGATTTAAAACAGCTAATGAAACATAGTTTTCAGAAGCAATTAATTCAATATTTTGTTGTTGCCTTATTTTTTCTTTTTCTAAAGCACTTTTAATTTTTATATCCATTATTTCACCTTCCAACAATCAGAAAAATCCCAATTAAGGGAATTTTATCAATAATTTTCAGCCTTTATTTCAAAAAAGCTTTTTGGATGAACACAAACCGGACACACATTCAGTGCTTCTTCACCAAAATGAATGTGACCACAATTGCGACATACCCATAATTTTTTACCAGTTCTTTTGAAAACTTCATCATTATTTATATTTTCAATTAATTTACGAAATCTATTTTCATGTGTTTTTTCTATTTCAGCTATTCTATCAAATCCTTCTTCTTTAGCCATTTTAGCCATTTTAAAATACATATCTGTCCATTCATAATTTTCATCATTAGCAGCTGCTACTAAATTTTCAATAGTTGAAGGAATTGCTCCACTATTTAATTCTTTAAACCATATTTTAGCATGTTCTTTTTCATTATTTGCTGTTTCTTCAAAAATAGCTGCAATTTGTTCATACCCATCCTTTTTAGCCTTTGATGCATAATAACTATATTTATTTCTAGCTTGACTCTCTCCAGCAAACGCCATCATTAAATTTTGTTCTGTTTTACTTCCTTTTAATTCCATTTTTATACCATCCTTCCATAATAAATTATTCATTTGAAAAAATCATATTCTTTTATTTGAATAATCCAGTAATTATTTACTGCTATATAAATTATACCAATTATTGCTAAAATAAACAAGCTTTGGCTATTTTTTTTGTTTTATAATTGAAAGAAATTTAGAAAAACGATAAAGAATCTCATTACTTTTATTAATAGCTAATGTTTTGCCAAGGGCTTTACAACCAATTGTTAAACTAGCAATAATTGCGGTAATTAATAAAGTGGCAATAATGGAATCAATGTATTTAGATAGGTAAATAGCAATAGTAACACCAACTCCACCGGAAATAATACCACAAATATCACCAATTACATCATTACAAAAACTCGATACTTTATCGGCATTTTTTTTAAAATAAACAGCATGTTTAGCACCTTTTACTTTTCTTGAACTCATCGAATGAAATGGTTCCTCATCAGCACTAGTAACAGCAACTCCAATCATGTCAAACAAAACACCTAATCCAATAAAAATTACTAAAATAATAATTGCAATATAAATACTAACATTTTTAATAATTATTTCCGATAGTCCAGATAAAACTATACTTATAAAAAAGGTTATAATTATTATTATAAAAACCCATTTATAATCAACTTTATTTTTATTTGGTTTTTCAATTTGTTTTTTAATTTCTTTTTTCATAATATCACATTTATATTATACTTGAACTACAATTTTATTTCAAGAATAATTGATTTTATTTTAAAAATTATACAAAAAAAAGAGTATATCTCTTTCTATAATGGCTATTAATATAGTTAACTTTACGTCTTAGGTCAAGTTGGATTTCCCTAGTTTTTACTTTCCGTTACCAGATGAGCGGTTCCCCCTTAGAAAAACTAGTGTACTGTTACCAAATACACGACTTGATTACCACTTAGTACGCACTGCAATCATATATTAATTCACTCTAGGAAATTTCTTCACCAATGTTTGTTATTAGTCCTTTTTTGCAAATAATGTTTCAAATTGCGATAATATAATAGTTATAGCTACTAACTATTATATTTAATTCAATTATCCCCATTATTCACTCAAGGCAGGCTACTCTACTCGTAACTTTCGCCACATAGTAGGTTCAATTCTTATTCGTAAAAAGTCCATCAACAAATACATGTGTATAGGCCCTTTACAATATAAGGTCTCCACGAGTGGTGGGTCAGTGTCGTATGCCATTACGATTGCCCAGACACTCTTTCTTTCAGCACTCACCCCAAACTGGGCGTAAGAAGCAAGCACCATAAGCTTCACAGGTATGCCTTTTAATGGTGGTTTAATCCCATCTTCATAACAAACTAATTGACTAGAATAATGCGCCATTTAGTTAATAATATTAACATATTATATTCAATATGTCAAATTATAGTCATTATTTGTAATTATTTATAAATGGAAACATTAAGTGTCCGCTTTTTTCATGATTCAATGATAATTATGTCTTAAAAAATGTTGATTATAAAATAATGACTTTTTGGCAACTTCCGCATTTACATAATCTAGGCCGAATTCTTCAATCAGTGTCAATTTATCAGAAAAAAGATTTGTCCCTAAACCTAACCTATTTCCTTCAATTTCAGCTCCAATAGCAGCTAAAGTAGTGGGAAACATATCAATAGTAGCAAAGCCTCTATTTTTACTGTTTACGGGTGTTATTGTTGCATTTATAAATGTATTATAAGTTCGACCAGTTTCTTCAGCCTCAAATGCTGGCAATTTTAATGTGTGATGATCTCCAGATAAAATAATAGTTGTATTTTCATAGAAATCTTGCTCCATTATCCAATTAACAAAGTTATAAACCATATTGCTATTACAATAAAAGACATTTGCATATTGATTATCAAATGGTAAATCATTACAAGTTTCATCTAAATACCCCGATTCAAAATGAGTATCTACTGTTAACATAGTAAAATTAAATGGCTCATCATTTTTAGAAATATTTAATAATTTTTCTTTAGAAAATTCAAATAATTTTTTATCTTCATAGCCCCACCAAACAAAATATCCCTCATCAATATAATTTTCTAAAACAGCCGTTTCATAATCATATATCGTATAGTTACCATGTTGGCTGAAATACTCATTTCTACCAGCAAAAGTAGCTCTTGAACCAAGCATTAAATAATTATGATAACCATTGTTTTCTAAAATTTCACCTAAAGAAGTAATACCAGGTAAAAAGGAACTATAATCGGTGTAAGAATTACCATCAATAGGAATATTTAAACTAATCCCAGATGTTTGAGCTACCATTCCAGCAATTGTCCATGTCGTATTACTTAAGACACTTGCCCCACCTAGTTTATTATTCTGAGAAAAATTAGTGTTATTTAAAGCTAATTCTTCTAATTTTGGAATATAAGATTTATTAACCTGCCCACCATTTTCTTTACTTAAAATAGTACTTTCCATAGCTTCTAGATAAATATATATTAAATTCCTTTTTTCTTTAAAATTTATTTGCACTTCGTTTGGTTCAACATAATTTTCTAAATAAAAATTTGATTCTTTTATTTGGTTCTTTAAATATGTAAATATATTAAAACTATGACCAAATAACATAATACTTATTATTAAAAAAAGAGCGACAAATAAACGAATATTATGAATAGGAAAGATAATAACTTCTTTGTTTATAATTGCTAATTTAATTGATTTTGGAGTTAATTTGTTTTTTAAATAATATAATAACATTAATAACAAGTATAAAAACACTGTTGATAGTACAACGAAAATAATTCCATTTACTATTCCACTATAACTTGCTCCTTCACTATATATTAGTGCAAATAATACTTGTTCGAAATTTAAGTCGACAAATGTGATTTTAACGTAAATAGCTGTTGAAATAAAAATTGATGCAATAATATAAATTATGTTTGTAATATTTTTATTTTTCATTAAATTATCATTACTTTAATAGAATTTTTTAATTATTGCATCAACAATTCTTTTACTTGCTAATCCATCACCATAAGGATTATGGGCTTCACTCATTTTTTTATAAATATCATTGTTTTCTAATAATTGCTTCGTTTCCCTATAAACAACTTCTTCATCAGTCCCAACTAATTTTAGAGTTCCAGCATCTATACCTTCTGGTCGTTCAGTTGTATTTCTTAAAACTAAAACAGGTTTCCCAAGTGATGGTGCCTCTTCTTGAAGTCCTCCACTATCAGTTA
>CAZIFR010000043.1:0-3301 GCA_964539185.1 uncultured Muribaculaceae bacterium
TATTAATTTTTCTTGAACCATGTCAATGGCGATATTTAAACTAGCTAATGGTGTTCTTTTTCCGTTTCTTGTTTGTAGCATATATAATTTACCATTTTCAATAGTAAATTCCATATCTTGCATATCTTTATAATGATTTTCTAACTTTTTAGCGATATTAGCAAATTGTTCGTAAACCTCAGGCATAACATCTTTTAACGTTGATATTAGTTCTGGAGTACGAATCCCCGCTACTACATCTTCGCCTTGAGCATTAATTAAATATTCACCATATAGTTGATTTTCACCGGTTGCTGGGTTTCTAGTAAAAGCAACACCAGTTCCGGAATTATCTCCACTGTTACCATAAACCATTTCTTGAACATTAACAGCTGTTCCCCAACTACTTGAAATATCGTTCATTCTTCTATAAATAATAGCCCTTTCGTTATTCCAAGATCTAAAAACGGCTGTTATAGCTTCAATTAATTGTTTTCTAGGGTCTTGAGGAAATTCTTCATTGGCTAAATTTTTATATATTTCTTTAAATTCAACAGTAATTTCTTTCATATCATCAGCTGTTAAATCAGTATCATAATGAACATTCTTTTGTTTTTTATAGTCATCTAATACTCGTTCAAAGCTAGCTTTTGAATAACCTTTAACAACATCAGCAAACATTTGAATAAATCTTCGATATGAGTCATAAACAAAACGTGGATTATCAATTTTTTCACTAAAGTTTTTAGCTACTTCATCATTTAAACCTAAATTTAAAACAGTATCCATCATTCCTGGCATACTAGCTCTTGCACCACTTCGAACAGAAACTAGTAATGGATTATTTAAATCACCCATTTTTTTATTTGAAGTTGCTTCTAATAATGTTAGTTTTTCTGTAATTTGATTAATTATTTCATCACTAATTTTCTCAGAATCTTCATAATATTTATTACAAGCTTCAGTTGTAACTGTGAAACCATCTGGAACTGGAAGTCCAATTGTTTTCATTTCTGCTAAGTTAGCACCTTTGCCACCTAGCAAATTTTTCATGTCTTTATTCCCTTCACTGAAAGAATAAACGTATTTTGTCATTTTCATCCTCCTAATTAACTATACCTATAAATTATATCATATTATTATCAAAAAATGAATATTAAAACTTGAAAAAAGCATTAAAACAAGAATAAAACTATTATAACTAGTCATAATAAAAATAAGGATGGTGATGAAATGGAAAAGAAAAAAAACGTTCAATATTTAAACGATAAAAAAGTTGTTTTGGATAACTTTAAAAAATATGAGCAAGCTGAAGATGGAAAAACAAAAAAAGTTGATGGCGAACTAGAAATCGAAAGCTTTCATCTTTATGAAGGAGGAAAAGAAAAAGACAATCATTAGTCTTTTTTTTCATTAGTCTGTTTTTTATAATTGGTATCAATAATATGGAAAATCTTCGAATAAGGTTTTAAAACATTTTTTATGTAACATTCAGCGCATAAGTGATCATATTCATTATCTACACCAATAAATATTTGCGAACCTTCAAATACATATTTTCCATCAACCTTTCTAGCATTATAAGCAGCATTATTAGGACAATTTTTAGTAATACAAACTGCTTTTAATTTTTCAAAACTATCAGCATATCTAAATAAAGCTTCACTACCTGAAAACAATCGCCCTTGAAAATCAGTTTTCAAACCATAACATATCACAGGAATATTTATTTCTTTAGCTAAATAAAATAGTTCTAAAACTTGTTTCTCTGTTAAAAATTGAGCTTCATCTACTAATAAACAAGTGATACCCTTCAAAATATTTAGATAATTAAAAACACTTTCACCTTTTTTTAATAAAACATCAACCTTTTTTTTAATTCCAATTCTACTTACAATAAAATCATTTCCTTTTGTATCAATTGCTGGTTTCATGATAATAACTTTTTTACCGGTAGAATTGTATTTATATGCTGTTTGTAATAAATCAATTGATTTCCCTGATGACATTGATCCATAATAAAATATTATTTTTGACATAACCTTACTCCTTTTTCGCCCTTGGATGAGAATTTAAATAGACATTTCTTAAATGTTCATTTGATACATGAGTATAGATACCAGTAGTGGAAATATTTTCATGCCCTAATAATTCTTGGACTGTTTTTAAATCAGCACCATTACTAAGTAAATGAGTCGCAAAGGTATGCCTCAAAGTATGGGGAGAGACATTTAAACGTAAGGAACTTTTTTTAACAATATCATTTATGATTAATCTTACTCCCCGATCAGATAAGGTTGTTCCATTTTTATTTAAAAATAAATATTCACAATCCTTTTTTATTAACTTACTTCTACTTTTATCAATATATTCAATTAAATAATTTTCACATGTTTTACCATATAAAACATTTCTTTCTTTATTACCTTTACCTAAAATAGTAATCCGTTTATTAGAAAAATCAATATCACTCATTTTAATATTAACTAACTCACTAACCCGAACACCTGTAGCATATAACATTTCGATAATCAAACGGTTTCTAAGTCCTAAAGGAGAATTATCCGAAACATTAATTAAAGTTTCTAAATCGGTAATATTTAAATAATTAGGTAATAATTTTTCAATCTTGGGAGTTGATATTAAGATAAAAGGATTTTCTTTAATAAAATCATTTCGATATAAAAACTTATAAAAAGATTTTAAACTACTAATATGTCTTGCAATCGTTTTATTTTTATATTTTTTCTCATATAAATAGATCAGATATTTTCTAATAATATTATAATCAACATTATCAATGTTATTTTGCTTTAAAAAACTTATAAAACTTGAAATATCTTTATTATAACTATTTATCGTATTAATAGAATAATTTTTTTCAATGTCCAAATACTCTAAAAAGGAATTTAATTTATCAATCATAAATTACCTATATGACTTATGTCTATTTTGTTCATAAGATACTTCATTAGGTTTAAGTTGTTCGAATGAAACGGTTTCATAAACTTTATCTACTTCATTAACAGAATTTGTTTTAATTAAATAATTTTGATATATTTCATCGATAGATGGAGCTTCATTATCCAATAAAAATCCTTGATAAGCATTATGTAGCGACCTAATTAGAGTGTAATAATGTTCCTTTTTCTTAGTAATTTGACTATAAATAGTATTGATATCTGTTTGCTTTTTTTTCCTTCTATTAATAAGATCTCTAATAAATGGACTATCCATTTTTAAAAAACTCAATATGTTCAATGATTTTTTTAAAATAATATCATTTGATAATAACTCTTTAACAACATATGGATTAGTATGT